>CAILVY010000191.1 GCA_903837785.1 Candidatus Hydrogenedentota bacterium | reverse complement strand
TGGTTGGTGGACGTCTTCCATCCGAACTGCATCTCAGGGTTCATGGGCATAGCCTGCACATCCAGCCAGTACACCTTGTTGCTTTCCGGCGTTCCTTCCTGGAAGAAGGCATTCGAGGGGGCAACGGCGAAGTTGTACTGCCAGCACTGGTTGTCCGCCGGGGACTCATAGCTTCCGGTGCGCGGGTCGTACCATCCCTCGGGGATTCCCTGAAGGTAGAGTCGGGCGACATACTCGCCCGGCTGAAAGGTCCGGTACCATAGAACCCGCCCGGGGGCGCTGTATTGCACGCCGGCATTCTGACCTGCGGGTATGTCCTCGTGAATGCTGAGGGTAAAAACGACGGATGTCGGACTGCCCGGAAGCTGGTCGCCGAGCCACGAACCCCAGACGTGAAGGTTGGTGACATAGCCCTTTTGTGCGCACCGGAAGTCGTCCGCAAGCACATTCGGCATTGTGGCTTTCACGTCAACGCCACGAAGCGGTTCCGTGTCCGGCATCTGGATCCACTTGCCAGATTGCGTGGGATCCCAGTCTGCAAGCACTGGCATCGCGGCCAGCATGGCTCCAACGACTGCCCGCGATTTGGAGATGAAGCGTTTCATGGCGAGACTCCTTTCTCGGCTGGCGTTCCTGACAGGACTTGCGTGAGGAAAGCAGAAGGCTTGAGAGGCGCGTTCCGGGCCCCGTTTCTGGCGGGAGTGCTGCGCAGTGCAAAACTGTTCGTCCCCACTCATGAATACAACCCCACAGCCCATAGTCATGCTACGCCTCATGCACAGCGAATCAAGAAAAATGAATTTTTTTCCGGGACATTCCTGCTCAATTTCTGCCACTTATCGGCATTGGCGAACCGCCTTGCCTTATTCAATACGCCGGCTGCCCGGAATGAAACGACGGATTGCGGGCAACGCACGGGTCCCTTATCATCCTGCTTTTTCACCGGGAAGGAGACGCCATGAGGAGTCGCAGCGGCATTGTGGTGGGGGCGGCGATGATGTTGGGGTTGCTGGGCGAAGCGAAGGCCGTTCGAGCGGCCGCCTTGGAACCTGGATCTTGTCCGGCGGGAGAACCCGCTACCAGTGCGGCGGTGTCGGGTTACATGAATCCCCTGGCAGTTGCGGCGACGTTTTGTGACGCGCTGAGCGCCCGCTTTGCCGGCGGCGAATGCGCCTCGCCGAAGGAGTTGCTCCAGCAGGCGCGGGAAAGGCCGCGTTGCAGCATTGCCTTCAAGAGGGACGAAGGGCCGGCGCTCGACGCCGTGAGCCTCTATGCCGGCGTGCGGCGCGGGGTCGTTGTCGTCGGGGGTATCTTCACCTGTCCCAAGTGCAAGAAGTGGCATGCCGAGTGCGCCAGCGGTTTTGTGCTCACGGAGGACGGCGCCATCGCCACGAATTTCCACGTTCTGGAAGCGTTCGAAAAAGTGAAGGCAGTAGGGGTCATGAGGCGGACGGGCGTGTGTACGCTGTGGCGTCGGTACTGGCCGCCAACCCCGGTGACGATGTGCTCATCCTCAAGGTGCCGGCGGAGGGGTTGAGCGCGCTCCCGGTGGCGGCGGATGTGGACAT
>CAILVY010000190.1 GCA_903837785.1 Candidatus Hydrogenedentota bacterium | reverse complement strand
CCGTGGGCGCCGTCAGCGCCACATCGAGTCCCAGTTCCTCACTGGCTGCCGCGATGGCGGACACGCAGAAGCTCTTGCCGACGCCCGCGCCACCGGAGATGAGGCTGATACGCCGGGTCAACGCCGTCCGCACGGCCTGCGCCTGTTTGGCGTTGAGGCTGGGGCAGACGCGATCGAGTACGGTATCCAGGTCAGGGACGTCAACGCGAGCGACCTCTTCCGCGCCTTGGGCGAACCATTGGGCCAGCATTGTTTCCTGTTCGTGGATAAACGGCAACGCGGCCACGAGACGTCCGCCCAGGTCGGCGCACGCGAGTTGCCCCTCGCGGGTGAGCGTGGCGAGTTCCTTTTCGATACGCTCGCGGCTGTCCAGGCAATCCATGATGAGCAACGTGTTGGCGCGGTCGATGAGGTCCTCGCACTCCACCCAGCAGTCGCCCTGGCTTACGGCGTCATGCACGCAATGCAGGATACCCGCCCGGATGCGCGGCTGGTGCTCCTTGGGCGTGCCCATTTTGCGCGCAATCTGGTCCACCTTCTTGAAGCCCAGCCCCTTGATCTCGCGCAGGATGTGATAGGGATTGTCCTCCAGCACGGCCTGCGCGTTGTTGCCGAGTTTCTCGATGAGCGTGCCCGCCTGATGATGGGTCAGCCCGAAGGCCGACAGCCATGTCATCACCGCGTTGAAGCGCCGGGACGTCATCCAGACGGTGCGCAAATTCTCGATGACGGAAACGGGGACCTTCGCGACTTCCGCGATGCGCTCCGGGGAATGCAGGAGCGTGTCCTCGAAGTCTTCTCCGAAGGCATGCGCGATCTTCGCCGCGCGCGTTGGACCGATGCCCTTCACCTCGGGATGGTTTGCGATGTAGCGTGCCAGACCCTCGGGGTCGCCGGGCATCTCCACCTCGACATGGTCGACCTTGAACTGCTGGCCATAGTCGGGATGGGTTTCCCAATGCCCGGCCAGCGTCACGTGCTGCCCGTCCACGGCGAAGAGGTTGCCCGCAAAAGAGCGGGACCTTCCGTCCTCATCGCGGAGTCGGCCCGCTGAGAACTTCGGCCCGGCGTAGAAGACCTTCTCGATATTTCCACGAAGGATGGATGGTGAACGTTTCATGACAATGCCTTTCCGATTCGCATGCCGAGCCACCGCATTACGGGCGTGGCCATGCTGTTTCCTAACGCTTTGTACCGATGCCCGTCGGGTGTCTTCGCGAGTTCCCGCGCGATTGCCTCCGGCCATCCGGAGGCGATCAAGTAGGAGACCATGTCCTCGTAGTCCTTGGGACGGTGCGCGTCCGGCCAGTCGACGAGCGTGAAATCGTCCGGAAAGCCCTGCAGTCGCTCGCACTCGCGCGGCGTCAGCCTGCGCACGCCCATTTTCTGGCGCAGGAACTGGTAGCTGTGTTCTCCCTCCGCGCGCAGTGCGCCCGCAGTGCCATCCTCGACATCTCCGCCGCCCTGCGCCCAATGCACCATGACGCCGTGCTGGCGTCCCGCCTGGAGCGTGAACATGGGATCGCCGGGCGCGCCGATGCCGTCACCGCAGCGGATGTCGTCCGTCGAGACACCCGTGCGCGAGCCGGGTTCGAGAATGGGCGCGGCCACGGCCACTTGGCCGCCGCCGTTGGGATGGCTTTCCAGATGCCCCATGGCGCGCAGTGGCGGAGACAATGCGCCGGGCGCGGGGTCGTTCTTGCAGTCGAAGGCAAGGACATCCGGAAGCGCATCCGGGACATAGAGTCCGCAGCCGCCGTTCACGTGCTGGTTGTCGATACCCTGGTCATTGAAGAACCGGGCCGTGAGCGATGGCGCGATACGCTTGGGCCATGAGACGAGGTTCTGGCATTCATCGCCCGAAGGACCTCCGGTGCCCTTTGCCCATTTGGCGGTGACCGCCGAGGTAACGAGCGGGATGCCGCGCCCGGTGCCGTCTTCACTGCCATCGTGACGGGCGGGCAGGGCGTGGGCCGTTTCGAGGGCATTGAGAGGCGAACCATCGGCCCCGACAAACGTCAGTTGCTGCTCTTTTGCGCTTGCGCCTCCAGTGCTCGCCGTAACGGCGCGGGCAACTGGCGTCCCCGCCGGTCCGCCCGGCGCAGGATTCCCGTGCAAGCTTTCGCGCTCAAAAAGTATCTCGGCGGGGTCGATCCCGGAGGTTCGAGTACATGCCACAACGAAGACACGGCGGCGCCGTTGGGGCACTCCGAAATATTGCGCGTCCAGAATTCGCCATGCCGCGCGGCGCCGGGGTCCGCCGCAAAAACCAGCGCCGGGCCAGCGCGGAATGTGTCGCCCCTGAGTTCGATTCCAACGCCAGAGGCGGCTGCTCTTTCCCAGATCGGGGCGGGGGCCGGGTTCGAGGGGCCAGTCGGCTCCGGCCAGAGCGCCGAGAAAGCACCCGAAGGCGTTGTCCTCAGAGGAGAGAACTCCTGGGACATTTTCCCAAACGCACACATCCGGACCAATCGCATCACAAATCTCCACGTAGCGCAGAGTGAGATTGCCGCGATCGTCGGAAAGCCCCTTGCGCAGTCCCGCGACGGAGAACGCCTGGCAGGGCGTGCCGCCGACAACGATGCGCGGCTGGCCGAGTTTCGCCGCCCGGTCCGTGAAATCCGGACGCGTGATATCGCCCAGATTCGGGGTT
>CAILVY010000189.1 GCA_903837785.1 Candidatus Hydrogenedentota bacterium | reverse complement strand
TACAATCCGCAGGACTGGCGGGTTAACTTGTCCGAACTGCTGCGGGTGGTGCAGTTCTTTACTTCTGGCGGGTATCACGCGTGCGCCGAGGGCGAGGATGGGTTCTGCGCGGGCGCAGGGTGAACCTGCGCTTATTAAGCGCATAGAACGCAACGGGCGCAAAGCAGAGCGATCCGCCACACGAGGAACAAGAGGCTGGGGGCTTCTGTGTTCTTTGCCCGCGCTGAGGTTTGAGCCGCGGACGGGGAGGCCGGAACCAGCCCGTTGCGGCGCCCTTTTGCCTTTTGCCCGGCGCAGCCCCTATACTTCCCTCCTCGCAACAGAAGCAGGATATCACCCATGGACTTACCGCAAGCGTTACAGCCTTTGCACGCGTTTTTCATGGCCATGTCGTTCGTGCTGGGCTGCATGGTGGGCAGTTTCTGCAACGTATGCATCTGCCGCTGGCCGTCGGGGGAATCGGTGATCAGCCCGCGGTCGCGCTGCCCCAAGTGCAGGAACGCGATTGCGTGGTACGACAATATTCCGTTGTTGAGCTGGCTGTTGCTGGGCGCGAAGTGCCGGCATTGCAGCCTGCCGATTAGCTGGCAATATCCGCTGGTGGAGGCGGTGACGGGCGTTCTTTTCCTGCTGGTTTACTGGCGCTTCGGCTTTACGCCGGCCACGCCGATCTACATGGCGCTCAGCGCGGGCCTGGTTATTGCGACGTTCCAGGATTTGAGCGACTGGACGATTCCGAATGAAATCACGCTGCCGGGCATGCTGGCGGGGCTGGGGGTTGCGCTGATCGGCATGACGTATGACAAGAGCATGCTGCGGGTGCTGCATCCGCTGGATGCGCTGGACGGCATGGCGCTGGCCGCGTTTCTGATTTGCCTGCTGGACGGCGTGACGGTGCTGCTGCTGAAGAAGCCGGGCATGGGCTTTGGCGATGTGAAGCTTCTGGCGATGCTGGGCGCGTTCCTCGGCTGGAAGGGCGTGATCGGCACGCTGCTCATCGCGTCGGTGCTCGGCAGTGTCATCGGCGTGACGATGATTTTTGTGTTCCGCGCGAAGGGGGAGGCGAAGGAAGAGGACGAGGAGGCTCCGGCCGAGCCGGAGTATCCGCCCGTGGACTCGCTGGGCGCGATCGTGCTGGGCGGGTGCGCTCTGTATCTTCTTGTGCGCGTGGCGGTGGCGCTCCAGTTCTCGCAGTCGCTTCCGCCGGAATTGTTCCGTCCCTTGCTGGCAGGGGCCATCGCGATTGCCGCGCTGGCGGGGATCATTTCGGGCTTCTCGCTGTACATCTATCAGCAGCAGCAGCGGGAGCGGAAGCACAAGTCCGGGGCGCAGGAAGAGGCGGTGAATGAGGAAGAAGAGGAGATGATCACGCTTCACGGCCATTATCTTCCCTTCGGGCCCTATCTGGCGCTGGGCGGGCTCATCTTTCTTTTCTTCGGGCCCGAATTGATCCGGCTGTACACGACGGCCATGAGCGCCGGGCCCGTGAGTCCCGGGCTCTTCCCGTGATTCCGCCCCGCGCCATGCCGCCGGCGCGCGTGCCCGACGTGACGAAACTGGTTCCCATCGCGGTGCCGACTATCTTCCCCATCGGCGATGTGTGGGCGTTTCTCTGGATGGGCGAGCCGCTGACGCTGATTGACACGGGCGTGGATACCGAGGAGGGGCGGGCGGCGCTCTTCGAGGGATTGCGCCAAAGCGGCGTGGCGCCCGGCGATCTCCGCCGCATCATCGTGACGCATCACCACCTCGATCACGTGGGCATGGTGCATCGGCTGGCGGCGCTTTCCGGCGCGGAGGTCTGCGGGCATCCCGAGGTGGCGCTTCAGCGGCGTCTCGGTTACGCGTATGACGAGGCGCATCGCCGCTACTACACGGGCCTCATGGAAGAGCTCGGCGTGCCGCCGGAGGTGCTCGACGAGATCATGCTGAACTGGGGCGCGCTGAAGCCCATGATTGCCGATTTCGAGATCACGCATCCGCTGCCGGACGCCTGCACGATCGGGCCGTTCGCGGTTTATCACGTGCCGGGGCATTCGGCGACCGACGTCCTGCTGGTGAACGCGGAGGACGGCTACACGATCACGGGCGATCATCTGCTCGAGAAGGTGAATCCGAACCCGATGCTGCGCCGCCCCCCGCCCGGAGAGGCCCGTGCGCAATGCATGGTTGAGTATGAGGCGTCGCTGCGCCGATCCCGCGCACTGGAACTGGGCCTTTGTTTCCCGAGCCACGGCAAGCCCTTCGACGAGCACCGGCGCGTGGCCGATGCCATTCTTGCCCAGCACGAACGGCGCAATGAGCGCATCCTTGCCCGCATCGGCGCGGAGGGCTTCTCTCCTTACGAGGCCTCGAAGGCGTTGTATCCGCGCCAGCGGGTGCCGGATACGTTCCTGTGCCTCTCGGTGGCGACGGGCCAACTCGAATTGCTCGAATCCCGGGGCGTGCTTGGCTCGCAGCGCCGGGAGGGTGTGCTACGCTATTTTAAGCGGGAGGATCGCGGTTGATGGAGCTGTTGCGTTTCGAAGAGGCCTATGCCGAGCGCATTTGGGGCGGAGAGAAGGTCCGCTCGATGCTGAAGAAGGCCGCGCCCCCGGAAAAGACGATTGGCGAAGTCTGGCTGGTCTCGGATCATCCGCAACACGAAAGCGTAGTGGCGGACGGGCCGAACCGGGGCCGCACGCTGCATGAACTGCTGGAGGCGCACGGCCCGAAGCTCCTGGGGGCGCATGCGCGCGCCACGGTGTTCGGCCGCTTTCCCTTGTTGCTCAAGTTGATAGACGCGGGGCAGATGCTCTCCGTGCAGGTGCATCCGGATGACGATGCGGCGCGCCGGCTGCACGAGCCGGACGTCGGCAAGACGGAAATGTGGCACGTGCTGGAGAGCGACCCGTCGAGCACGCTGATTTGCGGCCTGGATCCCGGCGTGGGCCGAGAGGCCTTTGCACGGGGTATCGGCGAGGGCACGCTGGAAGACTTGATGACGAGTTTTCCGGCCCCGCCGGGGACCACGGTGTTTGTTCCGGCAGGCACGGTTCACGCGATCGGCAGCGGCATATTGCTTGCCGAAATTCAGCAGAACAGTGATCTGACGTACCGGGTCTACGACTGGAACCGGGTGGACAACGAAGGCCAGCCACGGGCGCTGCATGTGGACAAAGCCCTCGCTGTCACGCATTTTGGATCGCTTCACGGCGGGCCGGGCCGGCCGTTGCCGCGGCCAGTATCCGGCGCGGAATGCCTGGTGCTCGCGGCATGCCGGTACTTCGCCGCGGAACGTTTCCGGTTATCGGGCGCTTTCAGCCGTGCGTTGAGCGGGGACAGCTTCCATTTGCTCCTGAGCACGGAGGGTGCCTTGTCCGTGTGCGCCGGGGAGACCGGTTACGAACTCGGGCGGGGCGAGAGCGTTCTGGTGCCCGGCAGCCTGACGTCCTATCGTGTGGAGGGCGAGGGGGCCTTCCTCGATTACTACGTCCCGGAGCTGAAACGGGACATTATCGCGCCACTCGTGGAGGCGGGACACAGCCACGAAGCCATCGGGCGCCTGGGCGGCGTCTCCGACAGCAACTACTTGCTGGCCGTGATGTAGCGTATCAGGAGGAAGGCGGCGTGGCCGGCGGTGCGGCGGGCGCCTGCGTCCGTGCTTTGACCGCCTCGGCGGCATTCGCCGCGAGCGACTTGATCTCGGGGAAGGGGTCCTTCTCCGCGCAGGCATTCAAGGCGTCCAATACGGAAGCATCTCCGATCCGTCCGAGAATCGTCACGGCCTTTATGCGGGCGGGCATCTCGAGATCGGCATTCTGGGCGGCGGCCTTGACGATGTCGAGGCATTCCCGGGCGTGGGCCTCGGGCAGGACGTTGATCAACTGAGTGCGTTCCCGCTCGGTGGTTTCTTTGTCGTTCCAGAGTTCGGGGACCCGCTTGAGCGTATCGGGATCGCCGTTCATGAGCAGGGCCAGAGAGGCCTCCATCATGACGCGCCGTTCCTTGTCGAGCGCGAGTTCTTTCATCCGTTGTTTGGCTTCCGGAGTTTGCACGAAGCCCAGGAGGTGCGCGGCGCAGGCACGCGAGGTGGTCTCCTGGCCCTCGCGGGTCATTTCGAGCAGCCTTGGGGCCATATCGGGCGAGATATACTGCGTGAGACACATGACGGCCAGCACTTTCGCGACGGGGTCGCCCTGCGGGTCGCCGAGGGCGTCCAGAATCGGGGAGAGTCCGGCCGTGCCGGATTTTGCGAGCTCAGCGGTGATCTCCTGGCCGCGCCGGGCATTCAATCCCTGGAATCCCGCCTTGGACAGCTCTTTCCATTCCTGGACCAGCGCATCGTTGCCGGTGGGGGTGGCATTGCCCCCGCCGCCGCAGGCCGGGAGCGCCAGGGCGATGGCCGCGATCAGGCAGCCCAAGAGCGCGCAATTCACAGTGCGGAGATCGATGCGAGAGCAGACAGGCATTGGCTGGTTCCTTCACGGTTGAACGGATTACAGAGGGTAACACAAACGGCCCGGGGAATCCCAAATGGCGATTTGCCCGGCGGCCTGACGAAAATTCGTCAGCCTGACAAGGGGGCTTGGGCGGGGCCGTGGCGGACCTTCGAAGTTGACGCAAAGGGCGAAATCGCGCAAGACGTTTTATGGGCGTGGCTTAAGAGGTGTGCAACACGTGTTGCGGGGTGGAGGGGGGTTGGGCACGCCGTTTGCTCTCTCCGTGTTGGGCAAGTTCGGTGGAAGCAACAAAGGAGAACAAGGCTATGAGTGGACAGTGGTTGCATATGATGGACGCTCAGGGGCTGACTCCCTTAGACCGGGCTTTTGACAGCGGGCACATGGCCGTGGCGGAGATGATGCTGCGGCAGGAACTTATGGATCAGTCGGAGAGCCTGAAAGGCTCGACGCCGTTGCACCGGGCGGCCGCGCTCGGTTTGACGGAGGCCGTGCGTTCGCTGCTGAACTTCGGCGGCCAACCCATGTCGCGTGATTTTCAGGGCGAGACCGCGCTGCACAAGGCGGTGCGGCAGGGACACAAGGCGGTGGCCACCCTGCTGGTTGACCGGTGCGATGTGAACGCGAAGAGTTCCGACGGGATGACCGCCCTGCACTGGGCTTGCCTCAACGGGAACCAGGAGCTTGTGGAGCTCCTGCTGGCGCGGCAGGCCGACCCGTGCCTGCGCAATGATTATCTTGATGGCCTCACTCCCGTGGACATGGCAGTGTCCATGAAGTACCGGGATCTTGTAGAGACGCTGGGCGCCCGACCCAGTCTCGTCTAGCACACATGGCGCGTCCTGCGCCGTCCCAAGCCGGGAACCTCTCCCCGATCAGCGAACCCCGTGGCCCCACGGGGTTCGCGCTTTTTCTTTGCGGGGACGGTCAGTGGCTGACGAGGGTGCCCAGGCCTTCCTTCGTGAAAATCTCGAGCAGGAGGCTGTGCGAAACGCGCCCGTCAATGATGTGGGTTTTGCGCACGCCGTAGTCGAGGGCTTTCAGACAGGCTTCGACTTTGGGGATCATTCCGCCGGCGATGACGCCGTCCTTCTTGAGCTGGCCGACGCTCTGTGACTTGAGCTGATGGATCAGCGATTCGGGTTCGTTCTTGTCGCGCAGTAGGCCGGGGGTGTCCGTGAGGAAGACCAGCTTCTCCGCCTGGAGCGCGGCGGCGATTTCCCCGGCGGCGGTGTCGGCGTTCACATTCCACGTGCCGCCTTCGCTGTCGGTGGCAATGGGGGCGATCACGGGAATCATGCCCGCGGCACAGAGGACATCGATGACTTTGCAGCGGACATTGACAATGCGGCCGACGTGGCCGATGTCGCTGCCGTCTTCCGTTTCCACTTTCGTGGCGTGGAGGAGGCCGCCGTCCTTCCCGCAGAGGCCCACGGCATCGCCGCCCGCCTGGTTGATCAGACTGACGATGTCCTTGTTCGTGGACCCGGCCAGAACCATCTCGACGACTTCCATCGTGGCGTCGTCGGTGACGCGGAGCCCCTGGCTGTTGAAGACGGACTTGATGTCGAGGCGCTTGAGGAGGCGGTTGATGGCGGGGCCGCCGCCGTGCACGACGACGGGATTCATGCCCACGTACTTCATGAGCACGATGTCCTCGGCGGTGGAACTGCGCAGGCCCGGATCGAGCATGGCCGCGCCGCCGTATTTGATGACGACAGTCTTGCCCTCGAATTCGCGGATATACGGCAGGGCCTCGGTCAGGACAGCCGCTTTTTGAATACTCTCTTGCATCCGTTATCTCCCCGAGTTCAGATCCGCGTCCTTCAGGTGCGGTAGTCGGCGTTGATCGTAACGTAGTCGTGGCTGAGGTCGCTCGTCCAGAAGAGGGCCTTGCCCGGGCCGCCGCCCACGGCGACTCGAATCAGCAGATCGCGCGGCTGCATGCGCGCTGCGGCATCGGCTTCCTCGAAGGGCGTCGGCAGGCCGTTGTGGACCACTTCGAGGTCATCGAGCCAGACGCAGAGCTTGTCGGCGCTGAAGCCCACGCCGGCATAGCCCGCGGCGCAGGCGATGCGCCCCCAGTTGGGATCCTGGCCGAAGAAGGCCGTCTTGCACAATTGCGACGCGGCGATGCTTTTCGCGATGCGCTTGGCGTCCGCGGCGCTGTCCGCACCTTCGACGCGGATCTCGACGAACTTTGTTGCGCCTTCGCCGTCGCGGACGAGCGCGTGCGCCATGTACAGGGAGATTTCCTTGAGGGCGTTGGCGAAGGCGGCGTAGTTCGCGGAACCCGGTTCGAGCCTGGGCACGCCGGAGAGGCCGTTTGCGAGGCAGAGCATCGTGTCGTTCGTGCTCATGTCGTTGTCGACGCAAATACAGTTGAAGGTCATTTCGGCGCATTCGCGCAGCAGCGCCTGCAAGGGCTCCGCATCGATGGCCGCGTCAGTGGTTACTACGCAGAGCATTGTGGCCATGTTCGGCGAGATCATGCCTGCGCCCTTGGCGATGGCCCCGAGGCGGATTACGCCGCCCTCGACCTCGATTTCAATGGCCTTCTCTTTGGGGACGGTGTCCGTGGTCATGATGGCGCGCGCGGCATCGGGTCCGCCCTCGGGCGAGAGCGCCGCGATGCTGAGGTCCACGCCGTTCGCGATGCGGTCCATGGGGAGGGGCACGCCAATCACGCCGGTGCTCATGACGCAGACTTCGCCGGGGGCGAAGCCGAGGCCCGCGGCAACGCGTTGTGCCGTGGCTTCCGAGTCCGCCAGGCCGCGGTCTCCGGTGCAGGCGTTGGCATTGCCGCTGTTGGCGAAGACCGCGCGGGCCTGCTTGCCGGCGCAGACTTGCCGGGTCCACAGGACCGGCGCGGCCTGCACCTGGTTCGTGGTGAAGACGCCCGCCACGGCGGCCGGCGCGTCGCTCACGATGAGGGCGCAGTCTTTTTTCGTGGACTTGAGGTTCTTGATCTGCGCCACGACGCCGGAAGCGCGGAAGCCCTTGGGTGCGGTGACACTGCCGTCGAGTTGTTTCATGGCGCCATCCCCGGGAAGTTGAGGCCCGTCCGTTCGTCCAGGCCAAACGCGACGTTGAGGCACTGGATGCCCATGCCGGCCGTGCCGCCGACGAGGTTGTCGATAACGCTGACAATGAGCAAGTTGCCCGTCCGTTCGTCCTCGACCCAGCCGAGATCGCAGAAGTTGGAGCCGCGCACATGAGTGAGGTCGGGCATCAGGCCTTTCGGCAGGACGCGGATGAACGGCTCGTTGTCGTAGCGCTGATAGAGCGCGGCCACGTCGATTGATTTCGAGGGCCTCAGCACGATCGTGCTGAGGATGCCGCGGGTGTAAGGCCCAACGTGCGGCGTGAACTGCACGGTGGTTTTTCCGCCCAGTTCCTGTTCGATCTCGGGCACGTGCTGATGAACGGCCAGCTTGTAGGCCTTCACGTTTTCGTTCATGTTCGGGAAATGGAAGACCTCGGCCAGGGCCCGGCCCGCGCCGGACACGCCGGAGATGGCATTGACCACCACGGGAATCTCGGGCGCGGCGGCTTCCACGAGCGGGCGCAGCGGCGTGATCACGGAAATGGGGAAACAGCCCGGCACCGCCACGAGTTGTGCATCGCGGAGCTGATCGCGGTAATACGGCACGTGTCCGTAGACGGCTTCCTGCACGAGTTCGGGATGCGTGTACTCGGCCTTGTAGTATTTCACGTACTGGGCGGGGTCCTTGAGCCGGAAATCCGAGCCGAGGTCCATCACGCGGGCGCCGGCCGCGCGCAACTGGGCGCCGAGGAGCATCGATTTCGTGCCCGGCACCGCGATGTAGATTACGTCGCACTTTTTGGCGAGCGCTTCGGGGTCGAAGGGCTCGAGCGTCAGGTCGTAGACTTTGCGGAAGGCCGGCAACACCTCGTCGAGGCGCTTGCCGCTCTCGACTTCCGCCGCAGCCACCAGTTTCGCCTCGGGGTGCGAGGCCAGCAGGCGCATGAACTCGCGTCCGCCGTAGCCAATAGCGCCAACCAGTCCAACTCGTATCATGATGCTTCTCCTGAAGATGCAAGGCAGCCTGCCGCCTTGTGATTCCCAAAGATATGCGCAATCCAAAGGCTGGGGATGTGGGGCGAATTATATCGCGCGCCCGAACAGCGGTCAAATGCAGGCCTGGATTTGCGTGCCGCCACCGCGCGCCCCGCGGATGCACATTTGTGCAGAGGAGCATGCCGCAACTCTCCCAAGTGTCCATGATGGAGCGGTTTAGGGCGGAGCAGACACGCGGCCTGGCCGGAGGAAATGCGGCGTGTGCATGGGGATGGGGAGAATGGAATTACACGCGAAGTTGCAAAGACCGGCCGTTACTTCGTATACTTTTCTTCCGTCCTTCCCCAAGGACACGCGTCTGTGCCGGGGTAGCTCAGTTGGCTAGAGCGCTAGACTGTGGATCTAGAGGTCCAGGGTTCAACCCCCTGCCCCGGTACCATTCCTTTTTCGCGTCAGCGGTTGCCACCGCGTGAAAGCCCCTGTCATCATTGGCGATTCGTGTCTGGTGAGGATCCCCTCGGGGCCCTATTTGCCGGGCAATTTTGAAAGCGTCAACTGCTTGTACAGGATGACAGCCGCCGCGGGCTTGTTGCCGAGGGTTATCGTGAGGCCGTTCTCGAGCAGTTCGCGGCCGGTGCGGGTTTCCTTGCCGCCGTCGAAATTCTCCAGTTCGAACGCCGCTTCTGCATCAAGGCCGCTCAGTTTGAAGGTTCTGGACTCTTCGCCGCTCTCGGGACGGCGGAAGGCTTGCACGACGCCGGAGGCGGTTTCGGGGCGGTGGTATTGCCAGGCGAGCCACACGTCGTTGGCGAGGCTGTAGGGGGTCAGCGGGTAGAAATCTCCGAGGTAGTTCGGGCCCACTTGTTTCAATTGCGTGAAGAGGCGTTCGGCCAGGCGGTAATCCAGATCCGTTCTTCGCATGTCGTAACAGAGGGTCAGGCTGGGCGACATGTTGGAGCGAAAGGCATAGGCGTGGATGTCAGGCTGGCCGTGTTGTCCAATGGCGGATTGGCCGGTCACGTAGCCCGCGCCGTGATAGGGAATCCAGGAGGCGAAGGAGTAGTGGTGGTTCTGCTGGCTGGTGGGCTCGAAGAGGTGATCGCTTCGAATCAGTGGGACGGCACGGCGAAGCGTTTCAAGATCGTCGCGGCGGCCGCCCGAGGCGCAGGAGTCGATCCGCAAGTTGGGGTGCCGCTGGCGGAGCGCGTCCCAGTAGGCGAGATATCCCCGGACATAGAGGTTCTCCGTCATGCCCTGGCGGCCGGGTGTGTCGGCGCCCAGCCAGAAGGGCAGGGGGTCCATGTTGAAGTCCTGGCGGTAGAGATCGATGCCCTGTTCCCTGAGCATCCGGTCCACGTGATCGATCAGCCACTGGCGTGCCTCGTCGTTGCCGAGGTTGAGCAGGCTGCCGGGTCCGCTGCCGAAGTTGCCGCCTTTTGGGGCGGTCTGCGACTTCACTTTCTTTGAGAGCAGCCATTCGGGATGTACTCTTGCGAGCCAGGAATTGCGATCTCCCACACGTTCCGGTTCGAACCAGACGATGGTCTTGATGCCTTTGGCGCGGGCATGGTCGCTGACGGCGCGGAGGCCGTTGGGGAAGCGTGTTGGGTCCGGTTCCCAGGTGCCCGTATTTGGCCATTCCCCGTTACAGGGGTACCAGCCGGCATCCATCCACCAGTAGTCCAATTTCATGCCTTCTTCGAGATAGCGATCGACGAAATGCTTCTGGTTTTCTTCGTTGGCCTGGGTCATCTCCTTGAACTGATGTGAACTGCATGCGACGATCTGGGCCGGGGGCAGGGTGCCATCGGCGAAACGCGGGAGATTGTGCGTGCACATCCAGTTGCGCCAGAGATTCTGCGCGTGCGCCAAGTCTTTGCCCTGCCAGAAGACGATGGCGATCAGCGGGGAGCGAATCTCCTCACCCGGATTCAATGATGCGCTCAGGTTCTCCTGTCCCGCGGTGACGTGCAGGCCGCGCGCCTGGTCGCGGACAAAGGAACTGGCCCATTGCCCGGGCCAGCCAATGGCGAGGAGCAGGCCGCCGCCGGGGTACTGGAGATTGTAGAAGGGAAAGGCGGCGTTCGTCGGCCGGCCGCCGAACGGCGCGAAATGCTGCACGCTGCCTGGTTCAAGGCGATTCTCGAAGGGTTGGAAGCTGTCAGGGGCGCAGTAGTCGCCCTTCGTGCCGTGCAGGACGAATTCATCGGCGGGTTCCCGTTCGAATCGGGTGTCCAATGCCTGGATGTCCTTTAGGAGGGACGAGGGCTCGTTGCTTTCATTCCTGAAGTAGAGCGTCCATTCCACGGCCGGGAAATCGAGGTACTCGACGGCCACGCAACGGAATGTGATTCGGGACTCGGGGTCGGTCCACGTCAGCCGGTGCTCGCTTTTCGCGTCATCGAGCTTTCGGATGTCCGATTGAAAGTCCCATTGCCGCAGCAGGTCAGAGGATGGCTTTCCTGCGAAGTTGAAGGAGAAGGGCAGGGCCGCCGTGCGTGAACCCAAGTGGGCCGCGGTCCACTGTTTGGCGGCGGCCAGTTCCTGGGGAGCGGGCGAGGCGGCGAATGCGGTGGCTGTGGCAAGGAGGAGTGCGGTGAGTGCCGGCAAGACGAGGTCCGGGAACTTTCCGGGGGTCATAACTTCCTCTCTATTGTCCTTTGTTTGCGTGATGGAAAGTGAGCGCTGCACAACAATTCATGCACATGTTCGCTTCAGGCTACGCACGTGCATTGTCATGTTTCTAGGGGACGTTTTCAATTTGGGATGCGGACTCCCTGGAGCGGAAATCCGTGAAGGTTCGGCGGACGGACAGGGTCCTTGCTTGCGGAATCCTCGTCTCTTTGTTATTCCTCCGAGATTACGCGGAATCCGACGTTGTAGACCGGCTGGAAGGTTTTGTATGCGAGCCGATACGCGGAGCGCGCCTGCGCAGGGCGGTCGCGCCACGAACCACCGCGGGCAACTTTTCGTTCCTTGGACGCGGGGTCGTTTCTTCCGTCGCCGGCGGAGTAGGGATACGGTTTGTAGTCGCTGAGCGTCCATTCGCAGACGTTGCCCGTCATGTCGTGCAGTCCCCATGCGTTGGGCTGATAAAGTCCGGCGCCGTCGGAAAGGAATCCCCCGTCATTGAATCGCGCGTCCTTCGGAATCCAATCGTCATACTTGCTGGCGTCCAACCACGGTTCCCGCTCCTTCTTGTACGTGTGGCAGACAAACTCGCGGAGTTTGGCGTCGGCAAGATTGGCGTACGGCGCCCAGTCCGTATCCAGTGTGCCGTAGAAGAAGGGGGTGTCGGTTCCCGCGCGACAGGCGTATTCCCATTGGGCCTCCGTGGGCAGGGTGAATCGTTCGCCCGTCCGGTCGCTCAGCCAGGCGCAGAACGCCATTGCGGCGTTCCAGGAGACGCGGACGACAGGCTGGCCGGGGCCGTTGACGTAGAATCCGCGCACGCCGAATTGCATCGAGAACTTCGATTCAACGGCGCTGTCGTGGGCGGGATCGAAACAGGCGAATTGTGCGTTGGTTATCTCGCAGGATCCCATCCAGAACGGCCTGTCCACGCGGACGACATGCGCCGGACGTTCATCGGCCAATCCGGCGGGGTCGCCCATGATGAAGGCGCCCGCCGGAATCCGTACAAGACGCAACGCGACGCCGTTGCCCAGGTCGACGGTTCGTTCGGCGGGCCCCGTCGCCGCCTGGCGCTGCCGGGCCTCTTCGGATGAACACGGCCAGCCGGCGCATTCGACCGGCGGCTGCTGAACCTCGGCCTGATCCGGCACGACGGACGCGCCGGACATGGCCGGCAGATTCACTATGGCCTCGGGCTCGACGATCATGTCCGCGTACTTTTTCAGCAACTCACTGCGCCGCCTGGCGGGATAGTCCACACGTTCCTTGCCTGCAATCTCGGTCCAGGTTCCGTGGAAGGGGGCGTTGAAGTCGATCCAGGTGATCAGGCGGTCCCAAGCTTCCTCGTCGAGGCGCACGTTGTGATGGCCTTTGCGCAGCATCTGCATTAGCTCAGTGGAATCCGCGTGGAATTCCATGGGCGTCAGCACGTGATAGTCGCTCTCCAATCCCGGGCGCCGCACAAAGCGATGCAGGTTCGCGTAGGAAACGGAGAAGTGTCCGGCATCCACGCCGCCGCTGTGGAAGACGCTCTTGTAGTCCGTGATGTGCGTGCGGTCTTTCAGGTTGGGGAGGGCAGGATTGCCGTCATGGCATCCGGCGCAGTACTTGTCGAGGACGGGCTGCAATTCGCGGTCGAAGTTGTATCCGCGTTCCGGTCCGCGCCACGGCTGTATCTCCGAAGGGGCGCGGCGGAAGGCGATGGCCTGTTTTACGGGAGGCGCCGAATTCTGACTCTCATGACAGCCGACGCACGAGACGGTTTCGCCGCGCATGCCGGTGAACCAGCTTCGCATGAGTTGCAGCGCTTTGCCTTCCGCATCCAGCGGCTGGACGGAGATGGGCGTGTTCGCCGGGACGCGGAAATACGCGGAGCCATCCTCTTCGACCGGCACGGTTCCGAGGGTGCGGCGCATGTCCCAGGGGCCCTCCATTCCGACGACGGCCTGCGGCCCGCCCATTCCGGGATAGAGGAAGTGGTACGTGAAGAGGCGCAGCGCCTTGACTTCGCCCCGGGGAATTCCGCGCAAGCCGGCGCCCGCATACACGTCGGTGAGATAGACGAGGGCGTCGTCCCGTTCAGGCTTCACAATGTCGGGAATCACGGGCGGGCGCGGCGTCGGCCGCACGGGCACGGGTTCGAAGAGCGCATGGCCCGGTTCCTCCCTGAGGAGCAGCATGTTGTCGAAGATGTCCACAAGATAGAGTCCCCACAAGGACTCGGGCGTGGGCTTGCAGGCCGCGAGGAAGTACTTGTCACTGAGGGGAAAGGGGTGGAGGAATTTCGGCCACGAGGCATCCACGAGGTTGTCCGCGATGAGGGGCGAGTCGCAGCGGGGGTCGGCGCCCCATTCGATCTTCTTGTTCCAGCCCGGGATGCGCTGGAGGGCGCCTTCGCACTCCCGCCGGCCGCGCGTGATGTCGAAGAGCACGAGTTCGCCCATGCGGGGGACGCCGTGGTGGCCGGACACGATGCCGGCGAACATATTGGGATGATCGGGGATGGGGCGCGCGTAGAAGAGGGAGTTCGGCCAATAGGAATTGCTTCCGTAATACTCCATTTGCCCGGTGCCGTCCGGGTTCATATGAAACAGCACGCGATCATGCGTGTGCGGGGTGTCTGTGTACTCCCAGCGGAGATAGAGGATGCGGCCGTTGGGCAGCAGGGTGGGGCACCAGTTGTGTTCCTGGTCGAAGCAGAGCTGGCGGATATTCGAGCCGTCCGCATTCATGCGGTACAGGTTCGCGCATCGGGTCGAGCCGTTGACACACGGGACGGCGGTGAAGAAGGCGGTGGAGCAGAACACGATCCGTCCGTCCGGCAAATAGCATGAATCGTAATTGTCCACGTCGGGTTCGTCGCCGGGGGTGATCTGCCGCAGCCCCGCGCCGTCCACCCCTATTTCGAAGATCTGCCAGCGGTCCTGGCTTCCAATGGACGAGAACAAGAGCCGGGCCGCGTCGAAGTTCAGGTCGACGTCGCCGACGAAGACCGGCTTGTCCGATTTGTACACGGTTGTTGCAGGCGCGCCGGGATCCCTGGGCGACATCAGGGCAATCTCATTGTCGAATCCGTCGTGCGGCAGCATGCAGTTGCTTTGCCAGTTCTGCACAAGGCCCAGGGCAGGACTGGCCTCGCTGCGGCGGATGAAGAGCAGCTGGTCAAAATCGATGAGCGGGTTGCTGAGGAGGATCTCGCGCTGCAATTGCAGGGCCTCGTCAACGGCGGCCATCGCCGCGTCATCGCATGCCGCCAAGCCGGTCATGATCTCCGGGATGCGGCGCTCGAATTCACTGAGCCGGGTTCGGAATTCCTCACCCCTGAGATAGCGGTCGGGAAAGTCCGCGGCCAGGTTGTCGATGGCGCGGCGCAATGCGGCCACATCGATTCTGTTCAGGCGTTGCTGACCTGCCCGGAAAGCGTCCCGGGCCTTGCCCGCTTCGTCCACGAGCGCGAGCCAGCGGGGGTCGTCCGGGGGCGTACTCGATGCGGCGAGCGCCTCCTTCGCCTGTTTGAACCGGTGGCCGCCCAAAGCGATGAGCGACTTCTCCAGTTCACAACCGCCTTGCCGGAACCAGTCGGGCAGACGGCAGTTTGCGTCCGCGGCAAGGCGCTCCAGGCGCGCGGTCTCGGCGGGGAATTCCGCTTGGAGTGCATCCTTCAGATCCGCGATAGCCGCATCATCAAAATGTGCCGTGCCCTGCCGGGCGGCCCAGTCTCGAAGGGCGTTGCGCGAAGCCAGCATGGAGGCCGGCCATGTGGGCTCTTTCCGCAGCATTCGTTGCGCGAAGAACACGCCCCACTTCCCGGCCAGGTATTCCTCGATGCTGTCCCGTTGCGGCGCGTTCATGGCGCCTTCGCACAGGAGGATTTCCGCAATATCGCCCTGCCACTCTTGTCCTTCGCCGAACCACATGCCAATGCGAAGCTCGTTGCCTGTGCCGCCGACGTTCGCGCAGGCCGCTGTCCCCAATGCGGCGCCGTTGCGATAGAGGGTGAACTGCTGTCCCTGTTTCACGACGCTGTAGAGACAAAGCCTGGAAGTGGCCGGCGTTATCGACGTGTTCACACCGATGCCGGCGGCCAATTCGAGATAGGCCGTGCCGTCGCCTTTCGTGCCCAGCGACCACCAGGCCTGTTTTCCTTCACCGAAGCGGTTTCCGATGACCCCCCGGTAATTCGCCGGTGTGCCCGCGTCCAGCGCGGCCACGGCAAAGAGCGTCCAATCGGTGCCGGTCCAGTCTCTTGTCAACGGCGTGGTCAGGAAATCCTTGTCCTGGAAGCGCAGAACCGGAGGGGCGCCGGGTTGGCGTGCGATGCCGCTGGGCTGATGGCTGGCGTCCGGCTGCGTGGCACTGCAATGGTGCCCCGAGCGGTCGTGCCATTCGGCCAGGGAGGCGCTGTTGCCGGGAATTTGTGAGGCGTCCAGCCACAGCAGGCATCCCGGGATGTCGGCAGCCGTCGCGGGTTCATCCTTCACATGGGCATCCTGCGCACCCGCCGCAGTTGCCGCCACGAGGACGCAAAAGGCAACTACGGTTGTCCTCACGCTTGTGGTCATGGCTTGTGCTTCCCGTCCTTCCTCCGTCATTTCCGATAGCGGCCCGTGAGCCGCAGGGTCAACGCATGCTCCATGGGCACGCTATGTGGCACACAGCAGATTGCGACTACGTATTCTACGCGTTTCACTGCGAACTCGGCGACTCTTGTCTGTGTCCGGCGCGCACGCGGCTGCCTGCTTGTTCGGCGAGCAGTTGTAGCCGTTGTTTACGGGGATGATCGGATCCGGTTTCAGGGTGGCCATGCGACCGGAGTCATCGGCTCGGGAGAGCGGGGGACTGGTGCTGCCTTCATGCGAAGGGCGGCCGAGCCGATGCCCGGCCGCCCGTTGCGGTCCAAGATTCTACGTGGTGACATCAGGGTCCGGGACAGAAATCGTCCTCCGTGCCTTCGGCGGGACAATAATGGTACCCGCCGGAGTTGAAGAACTGGATGTTGCGCAGCAGTTCTGACAGGTCCACACGCCAATCCTGGGGATTGTAGTCCGATTGATGCGGGACACAAGTGTGGTCACCGGGACCCGGATTGTAGTCGTCCTCCGTACCCGGCTGACAGTGATATCCGTCGGAATTGAAGAATTGGATGACCCGAAGCAATTCAGACAAATTGACCAGATTGTCGCAGTCCTGATCCGACGTATGGCAGCCTGTCTCACCTTCACCTTCACCTTCG
>CAILVY010000188.1 GCA_903837785.1 Candidatus Hydrogenedentota bacterium | reverse complement strand
TGCGGAACTCGCCGTCGCCGCGTTCGGAGCGCGGGACCAGCGTCGCGGCGACGTGCGGCGGGTTAAGATAGTCCATGAAGAAGCGCGCGCCGGGTTTCATGGCCCGGGCCATGGCGGCCGCGGCCGCCGCGGTCTCCGCATCCTCGAAGAAGTAGGCGAAGCTCGTGAAGAAGCTGAAGACGGCGTCGAAAACGCCCTGAAAAGGCAGGGCGCGCATGTCCGCGCGAATGAGCGCCGCTTGCGTTCCCAGCATGCGCTGCGCGTGCTGCAGCAATTCCGCCGAGAAGTCCAGGCCGACCGCGTGGGGGGTGCGTTGGAGCAGATGGATCATGTGGCGGCCGTTGCCGCAACACAGATCGAGCACGCGCTGTGTGGAATCGACCTGAAGCAGCGATGCGGCGAACGCGGATTCCTTTTCCGCGGATGCAGCGTCGCGATGCGCATAGAGAATGGGGTAGAGCGGGCCGAAGGCCGTGGCGAACCAGTCTTCCGGTACGCCGGATGAGTTGCGGGAGTCATTCATGTTGGAGCCGTGGCGGTTATGGCGCCCGACCGCGTCATGGGTTCCGGTCGCCGCCGACGGTATGCAGCTTGAGGAAATTCGTGCGCCCCGCAACGGCTTGCGGCGTCCCGCCGACGATGATGACGGCGTCCCCGGGTTCCGCAAGATGCCGCTCCATCAGAATCTGATCCACATGTTCGGCGATGGCGTCGATGCCGACAAATTCCTCACTCTTGATCGCGGACACGCCCCAGAGCAGCGCGCAGTGGCGCATCGTCTGTTCGGATTGCGTGATGGCGGTGATGGGCGCGTTCGGGCGGCAGCGCGCGATGGCGGCGGCGGTGAAGCCGGAGTGCGTGAAGCAGACCACGCGCCGCGCGCCGAGCGAGTCAACCATTTGGCTGACGGCGAGCCCGATCGCTTCGGAGAAATAGCGTTGCGGCGGTTGATCCTGCCGCGCGCGGGATTCTTCGAGCCAGGCCCAGCGCCGTGCGGATTGCGTTCGCGCGGCCTCTTCGTCGGCCGTGGCCGCGATGCGCGCCATCACTTCGCAGGCTTCCGCGGGATACTCCCCGGAGGCCGTTTCACCGGACAACATCACGGCGTCGGTTCCGTCGAAGATGGCATTGGCGACGTCGGTTACTTCGGCCCGGGTGGGGCGCGGATGCTCCGTCATGGATTCGAGCATTTGCGTTGCCGTGATGACGGGCACGCCATGCTCATTGCAGGCCCGAATCAGGCGCTTTTGGATCATGGGGATGTCTTCAAAGGGGACCTCGACGCCCAGGTCACCCCGGGCAACCATGATGCCGTCGCTCAGATGCAGAATTTCGTCAAAGCATTCCAAGGCTTCGGGGCGCTCAATCTTGGCAATCACGCGGGCCGGGGAATGCGCGGCGTCGATCACCGCACGGATGCCGAGGAGGTCTTCGGGGCTGCGGACAAACGAGAGGGCGACGTAATCCACGCCGAGCGACAATCCGAACTCCAGGTCCTCCCGGTCTTTCGCCGTGAGGGAGGGTTCGGCTATGCGCACGCCCGGCAGATTGATGCCCTTGTGTTGCCCGAGCAGGCCGCCGCGGACGACTTCGCACTGGACGTCCGGGGGCTGAACACTGTTTACGCGCAGTTCAATCAGCCCGTCCGCGATGAGGATGGCGTCACCGGCCTTCACGTCGTGGGGGAGATGCTGATACGTTGTGGAAACGCAGGCGGCATCGCCCGGCACATCGCGCGTGGTAATCGTAATCGGCATGCCCCGGAGCAATTCCACCGAGGATCCGTCTTTCATCCGCCCCGTGCGAATCTTGGGGCCCTGGAGGTCCATCAAGAGGGCAACGTTTGCGTCTTGCTCATGCGCCACCGCTCGAATCGTCTGTACAAGCCGGCGATGGCTCTCGTGGTCGCCATGGGAGAAATTGAGCCGGGCGACATTCATACCGGAAGCAATCAGCCGGCCGATCATCTCGGGGCTATTGCTGACCGGGCCTATCGTGCAGACGATCTTCGTGCGGCGCGGCATGTTAATCCCAGTTCTCAAAGGCTTTGTAGATGGCGCGGACCGCGGGCTGAAGATCCTGCTCTTCGACGCCCACGATGATATTCATTTCGGAGGAGCCCTGATCGATGACGCGGAGGTTGATTCCGGCTTCGGCCACCGCGGCGCACAGGCGCGCGGCCACGCCCACGTGATGGCTCATCCCCTGCCCCACGGTTGCGATCATGGCCAGGGCCGGCGTGAGCGAAATTTCGTCCGGATTGCAGAACTTCTTGATCTCTCCGACGAGCTTGTCGCCGGAGGTTCCGAGTTCCTCGTCGCGAATGATGATGGACATCGTGTCGATTCCGGTGGGCATGTGTTCCCAGCCGATGCCGAATTCGTCCAGGACGGTGAGGACGCGCAGGCCGAAGCCGCGTTCCTTGTTCATGAGCGCCTTCTCGATGTTGATCATCGAGAATCCCGCGCGTCCCGCGATGCCGCAGACGGGGTTCTTGCTCTTGCGCTCGCCGACGATCAGCGTGCCGGGGCTCTCGGGGCTCTTCGTGTTAAGAATATTGATGGGGATCTTGAGCTCGTGGACGGGGTAAATGGCCTCGTCGTGCAGGACCGTGGCGCCCATATACGAGAGTTCGCGCAATTCCTGATACGTGATCTCCTCGATGCGCTTTGCTTCCGGCACGATGCGGGGGTCCGTCATGCGGAATCCGGAGACGTCCGTCCAGTTCTCGTAGAGGGCGGATCGGGCGGCGCGGGCGACGATGGCGCCGCTGATGTCGCTGCCGCCGCGGGAGAAAGTCTTAATTTCGCCGTTGGGCAGCGAGCCGTAGAAACCCGGAATCACGAAGAGGCCGGGGCCTTCGAGGCGCTGTCCCAGCAAATCGTACGTGACGGGATCGAGTTCGCCGCCGGCCGTGAATTTGATGCAGTCCGCGGGATCGACAAAGGTTGCCTGGAGCACTTCGGCCATCAGGCGTCCGTTGAGATACTCGCCGCGCGAGGCCATGTAATCGGGCGTGGCGTGTTGCGTAACCTGCTCCGCAATTTCCTTCAGATGGCGCTCGATGTCGAACGAGACGCCGAGGTCGCGGGCGAGTTCGGCGAAGCGGTCAGAGATGATGTGGGCGGGTTCGGAGGCGTCGAGGCCGTCTGCGGCGATCCGGTGCCACGCGTAGAGGAGGTCGGTGATTTTCCGATCCTGGGGGGTGCGCTTGCCCGGGGCGGAGGGCACGATGAAGCGCCGCTTCGGATTCGCCTTGACGATCGCGATCACGTCCCGAAAACATGAGGCATCGGCCAGAGATGTGCCGCCAAATTTGCATGTAATGTCGCCCACGGTTCTCCTGCTCCTTTGTAAGTTGGGGCTGTTCCCTCTCTATCGGCCTGGCGCAGACATCCGCCGCCCAAAGCGGTCCGCGCGAAAACCGGCCCGAGTATACACCACGTCGGCGGGTCAAGGCATCACGGCGTGAGGCCGACGATCCAGCGCTGCACGTCGTTGAACGTGACGAAGAGCATGAGCGCGATGATGAACAACAGGCCAGCCTGTTGGAAACGTTCGAGAAACACGGGACTCAACGGCTTGCGCCGGATGCCCTCGAGTGTATGGATGACGATGAGGCCGCCGTCCAGCACGGGAAGGGGAAGCAGGTTGAAGACGCAAAGATTGACGCTGATGAAGGCGGTGAACTTCAGCAGCCAGAACCAGCCGTTTTCCGCGGCCTGCGTCACAACGCTCGCGATCATGAGCGGCCCGCCGAGTTCCTTCGGGCTGACGCGGTGCGTCACGAGCGCCTTGAGCGTGTCTATCGTCAGGGCCAGCGCCCCGACAGTCTGGCGCACCCCTTCCGGCAGCCACTGTGAGGCGGGATAGGTCCGCCAAACCATCTTCAGGGCCAGTTGCACGCCCACGGCGCGCACCGGATCGACCGGGAGCTTCGCGTTGAACGTCTTCTCCTTCTGAATGAGGCCGAAGAGGATGGCGGGACGCTTGATAGTCACGGCCAACTCGGAATTCGGATGCTCGCGCGAGAGTTGTTCGAGCAACTTGAGCGAGGCGGGCTGGCCGTCAATCTCAGTGATGATGTCCTTGCGCTGGATGCCCGCGGCCTTGGCAAGCTTCTCCTGGGCGCTCAGCACCACGGGCTGGCCGCCCAGGTCTTCTTTGTCGTCCTTGTCCAGCTTGTCCGTGGAACAGGCCAGTCCGACGACACGGCCAATCGTGATGGGGGCGATCGTGACATTGAACGTC
Organism: Candidatus Hydrogenedentota bacterium; assembly: GCA_903837785.1. Taxonomy (GTDB): domain Bacteria; phylum Hydrogenedentota; class Hydrogenedentia; order Hydrogenedentales; family CAILVY01; genus CAILVY01. The sequence goes on along the minus strand of CAILVY010000188.1, from coordinate 13,154 downwards.
TTGGCGTCGCGGAGCACCTCGATGTTTACAGAGGAACCTTCAGGGAGGGCTTCCGTCTTGGCCCGGAACGTGGTGTAGTCGACGAGTTCTCCGTCGGCCCGAACGATGACGTCGTTCTTCTGCAGGCCGGCGGCCTTGGCCGGAGACGGATCCAACACGTCGTCCACGAGGGCCGATTCGAAGGGGCCGACGCCGAAACGCGGATTGGTTGGCTCGCCCACCCGGACCGCCTTCACCGGCGAGACATAGCGCGTCTTTGAGTTGTCGGGATTCGTGCGCTCGATCACGACGTGGTGCAGGGCGTTTTCGCCGCCGAGCGCCGTGGCGAAGGCCATGTCAGTGAACACTTCCATGGGCTTTCCGTCGATGGAAACGACCAGATCGGCGGTCTTCCACCCTGTGGCGTCGGGCGGACCCGAATAGCTGTCGGGCGCGGCGCCGGGGCGCTCCACATAGAGCGGGGCGCTTGCGGCCGGCGAGTTGGGCTCGACGACGCCGATGCGGGCGCTCATCTGCGATTCGGGCACCTGCGCGCCGATGGCGGTCATGGCGGCATAGAGGACAATGGCCAGCAGGAAATTCATGAACGGCCCGGCGAACGCTACAGTCAGCCGCTGCCACACGGGGCGATTGTTGAACCAGCGTTCCGGGGGGACATGTCCGTATTCCTTTTCGCGCTCCTCGTCGCTCAGCGGCGAATCTTCCTGTCCGGCCATCTTCACATAGCCGCCGATGGGCAGTGCGCTGATGCAATAGTCGGTTTCCCCGAGGCGAATGCCGAAGAGGCGCGGCGGCATGCCGATGCTGAAGCGGTCGACGTAGATTCGGCACGCCTTGGCGGCGAGGAAATGCCCCAATTCGTGCACGAAGATGAGCACGCTCAGCACGGCCAGGAAGATGAGAATGTTCAGCAGCATGTTGGATCCTGTTCCTAAATCTCACTCGATCTTGTCAATACACTCGGCCGCTTTCGCGCGGGCTTCGGCATCCGCCGCGAGCACGGCCTCCAGGCCGTATTCCCTCGTGGCGCGGCAGGTGCGGCGCACGTTCCGCACGATGTCGCTGATCCGCAGGAAAGGCAACCGCCGGGCACAAAACGCCTCCACGGCCACTTCGTTGGCCGCGTTGAGGATGGCCGGAGCGGTGCCGCCTTCTGCGGCGGCTTCGCGCGCGTACGCCAGGCACGGAAACGCATCGAAGTCCGGGTTCGCGAACGTGAGTTCACGAATGGCCGTCAGGTCGAGGCGTTTCATCGCGTATTCTACCCGTTCGGGCCAGGTCAGCGCGAACAGGATGGGGAACTTCATGTCCGTAACGCCCAGGTGGGCGAGAATACTCCCGTCATTGAACTCGATAAGGCTGTGGACGATGCTCTGCGGGTGGATGACAACCTCGATGCGGTCTTCGGGCAGGCCGAACAGCCACATGGCCTCGATTATCTCCAGGCCCTTGTTCATGAGCGTCGCCGAGTCCACGCTGATCTTGGCGCCCATGTCCCACGTGGGATGTTTCGTTGCCTGTTCCGGCGTGATGCCGGCCAGAGATTCCCTTGTCCGGCCATAGAAGGGACCGCCGGACGCAGTCAGATGGATGCAGCGCAAATCGCTCTTCTCGTGGCCATGCAGGCACTGGAAGATGGCATTGTGCTCGCTGTCCACCGGCAGGATCTCGATGCCGCGCGCGGCGGCTTCCTCCATGATCAGCCGCCCGGCCATCACGAACGGCTCCTTGTTCGCCACGGCAACGCGGTTGCCCGCGGCGAGGGCGTTGAGCAGGGGACGCAGCCCCACGGCGCCGACCACGGCGCAGAGCACAATGTCCACGGGCAACGCGGCGATTTCGTCCAACGCCTGGGGGCCAGTCAACAGCGAAACGCCCAGGGCGGACGCATCGAGGGACTGGGCAGCGCCGTGATCGGCGACCGCGGCGTGCGTGGGACGAAACTCGCGGATCTGCGCTTCGAGCAGGCGTACATTCGAGCGCGTGGCCAGCGCCACGACCTCGAATCGGCCCGGATAGCGGCGCACGACTTCGAGGGCGCTACGGCCGATCGAGCCCGTGGAGCCCAGAATGGCAATGCGTCTCGGGGTAGAATTGGCCACGTCAGCCCCGCTCTTCCCGCGACTCATCGCTGTACTGAGCCAAGTACGCCTCCATGGCGCCTTTTCGTTCGTATCGTTCGCGCAGGAGCGCCCGCACTTCAACCGCCGTGCTCAGGCGCAAGACGCGTTTGGCCAGGGCCTCCGCCTCCAGCATATTCGTGTGCGCAATTTCCGCGCGGACGAGCGGCAGCGCGATGGGGGACATGCTCAGCTCCGTTACGCCCAGGCCGATCAGTGCCTCGGTGAACAGCGGATCGCCGGCCATTTCGCCGCAGAGGCTGCACGGGATGTTCTCCGTGCGGGCGGCATTCGCCGTCCACCGGATCATCCGCATCACGGCCGGATGCGCCGGTTCATAGAGATGGGCTATCTTCTCGTTGACGCGGTCCACCGCGAGGGAGTACTGGATCAGGTCGTTCGTGCCAATGCTGAAGAAATCGCATTCTTTCGCCAGCAGATCCGTGAGTGTGACAGCGGAGGGGACTTCGATCATCGAGCCCACTTTCAAGTCGCGGCTCACTGGGATGCGCTGGCGGCGGAGTTCGTCACGGACCTCCCAGAGGACGGCCTTCACCTGGCGGAGTTCCTCGAGGCCGCTGATCATGGGGAACATGATCTGGACATTGCCGTGCACGGACGCGCGCAACATGGCCCGCAACTGGGTTTTGAAGATCTCCGGCGATTGCAGGCAGAAGCGGACGGCGCGCCAGCCGAGCTGCGGGTTTTCCTCTTTCGAGATCTGAAGATGGGACACGAACTTGTCCCCGCCGATATCGATAGTGCGCAGCGTCACGGGCAGGGGATGGAGCGCCTGGGCGACCGCGGCGTACGCCTCGTATTGCTCTTCCTCCGACGGCAGTGTGTCGCGATTGAGGAAGAGGTATTCCGTTCGATAGAGGCCGATGCCTTGCACGCCGGACTTCACGCTGTGCTGAATTTCGATCGGCAGCTCGATGTTGGAGAGGAGCGGAATCTCGATTCCATCGAGGGTGCGTGCAGGACCGGCGGTCACGAAGCGCTGCAGGGCGCGCCGTCTCCGTTCAAGCGTGTCGCGGGCGGCGCGATAGCGCTGGATTGTTTCCGGCGAGGGATTGAGGATGACCTGGCCCTCGGAACCGTCCACGACGAGGGTGGCGCCGGACGCGATGGCGGCCGCGGGCAGCTTCAACCCGACCACGGCCGGAATCTCGAGGGCGCGCGCCAGGATGGCGGTGTGCGAGGTGGCACTGCCGACTTCCGTGGCCAGCCCGAGGGTCTTCTCCGTGTTCATCGAGGCCGCGTCTGACGGAGAGAGGTCGTGGGCGACGACAATGCTGGCCTCGGCCAGATCCCGAAGATTCGGGCGCTTGGCCTCCAGCAGATGATGCAGGACGTGCCCCGTAACATCGAGCAGATCCGCGGTCCGTTCGCGGAACCGGGGATCTTCCGCCTCGCCGAGAACCCGCGCGTAGCGCTGGGCGAGTTCATGGAGGATATGCTCGGCGTTGAGCGCTTCCGCCGTGATCCGGGCCGTGAGCTCCTCGCGAATCGCAACATCGTCCAGGAGCATGATGTGCGCGTTGAAGATATCGGCATGTGCCTTGCCCAACTGTGCCGCGGTCTGGCTGTGGAGCCGGGTGAGGTCGGCGCGGGTCGCTTCAATCGCGCGATCAACGCGGATCAGTTCTGCCGCGGCATCTTCGATGGCATACTTGGGCACTTCGACGCGCCGCGCGTCAAAGAGGAAGGCCGGGCCTATGGCGATGCCCGGCGAGACGCCTATGCCGCGCAGGGTCTGTTCCATCAGGTTTCCCCGAAGCCTGCGGCGAGCAGATCCTCGACGGCTTTCATCGCCGCCTCGGCGTCACGTCCCGTGCAGGTGAATTTGAGGCGGCTGCCCCGCGTGGCGGCCAGGGTGAGGAGCCCCATGATGCTCTTGGCATTGATGCGGCTGCCGTTGAACGAGATGTATACGTCACACTCGAACTTGAGCACGCACTGCACGAGGGCGGCGGCGGGACGCGCATGAATTCCCAACGGATTAACGACAACGAGTTCCTTGACAACTTCTGGCATAGTCTTTCACGTAATCCTGCGCCGTTTTCAGCGGCCTGATGTGTTCAGAATTTCGACCCGGACATCGCGCGAGAAGGCCGGCTCGGCCACGCGCCAGCATGGCACCACGATGCTTCCCTGATACACGCGCTCCTGTCCCGCCTCGGACTGGCTCACAGTCTCCAGGGCGAAACGGCACACACGCGCGGGCTCTGAGAAGCGCAGGCCGCATTCCAGATGCTGCCAGTCATCGCGCAACGCGATATGGCGCATGCTTTCATCGGCTCCGCGCTCGCCCAGTTTGGCGTAGGCCATGTCCCGGTCGTCGGAACGATAATAGCGGTCGAAAGCAGACCCGGTGAGGAAGTTGACGGCGAACTCAACGCCAAACCACGCATCCTCGGGCATGCCGCCGACACATTCCATATCATAGCGGATATCGAAGGCGGATGCATCCGGCACAAGGCGGATCGTCTTGCGCAGGACGTAGGGATAGGAACGGCGCGTCAGAATCACGGCGTCGGGCTGGGTTTCGAGGGAGTATTCGCCGGTTGCGAAATCCGCCAGATCCAGTTGGGCGCCGCTCCAGAGTTCGTCCTCCCGGGGAAGGCCGGCAAAGAGGTGATCGCGCAGCGAGACGCGGCGATACGTGTCGTAGATGAGCAGGTTCTCAAGGCCCGCCTCCTTGGCGAGCACGAGATCGTGAATGCTGGCGCCGCCGCTGTCCGCACTGCCCACATGCACGCGCCCGGTGCGCAGCGCATCGTGATAGGGTTCCTCGCGGCGGGTCAGCGTGTTTGTGAAGTTGAACGGCTTGGGCTTGTAGTCCAGCTCAAAGAGGGTGCCCCCGTCCGTCGGGCTGAAGAAGAGCGCCAGGTTGCTGTTCTCGAGGACGGCCTCGTTGTTGCCGTCTCCGTCGAAATCAAGGGCGGTGCACGAAACCCACGGTTGATCCGGGTGTTCCAGTTCGTCCAGGACGCGGTCCGCCTCGATCAGCTTTTCATAAACGGCGGTGCGCAGATGATTGAGATAGAGCCCGCCGAAGACGCCGTGCCAGTAGGCGCAGTTGCACTGCCCTTCGTGCAGCAGTTTCTCCGCCTCCTCCAGTTTCGCGTGGCCGGAAAACGCCTGGCGCGCGCGCTGCAGGCGATCGCTGACGCGCAACATCCGCTTTTGGATATTGTTGGACTCGTCGTATTTCGCGAGGAATCCGCGCCAGAAGCCTCCCCGGACAAAGAGACCGTATCGCTCCTGTTTCTCGCGATCGCGCTTGAGTTCCTCGTGCACGCTGTGCAGTTGGCGCTGCATCGGCGTGGGAAGGACCCAGGCCATCATTTCCTGATAGGAGGCGCAAGTGAGGTAAGTCCGTCCGATTGCCTTGTGCTTCGCGAGATAATCGGAGTACGTGACGGAGTGGAGCCAATCCTGGTTGTCCGTGAGCGCCTGGAAGAATTCCTCGAGCCACCCCTCCTCATACACGCTGTGAAAGGTTCCGGGCCAGATGCCGAACTTCTCGCCGTCGTCATGGACGAGGGCGCAGCGGAGGCCGTCTTCCGTGGCTTGTTCCCGGAGATAGTCAATCGTTTCGGATACGCGATGGAATGGGATGAGATAGCGGAGCTTCTCGAGGATGGGGAAGACTTTGATGGAACAGCCCTCGTCTTCCGTCATGTAGTATCCGAAGAGTTCTTCGGGCGTGAGCCCGGAGCAGAGGAAGTGCGTGTCGTCAAGCGCGGCGTATTCGACGCCCGCCTTCGACAGGATGCGCGCCATCTGAGGCTCCCAGACGCGCTCAGCCAGCCACATGCCGCGGGGCGCCACGCCGAAATGCTGCGTGCAGAACGCCTGCATGCGATGAACCTGCGCGATGGCGTCCCGCTCGGGAATGGCGCAGAGCAGGGGCTCGTAGTAGGCGCCGCCCATGATTTCGACCTGGCCCGAGCGGACAAGGCGGGCCAGGCGCTGAATGTAGTCGCCGCGGCGCGCGGCGAACCAGTCCCAGAGCGGTCCGGTGAAGTGCAGCGTGACCCGGACGGAGGGGAAGCGTTCCAGGACGTCGATGAAGGGGACATAGGCCTTTTCATACGCCTTCTCGAAGACGAAGTCGAAGTTGCCGACCGGCTGGTGCGAATGGCACCCGAAAATGAGGTTGATGCTCTTCATGCCGTCTCTCCGTCCTTTGACCGCCCGGGGCCTGTCACGAACGCTGTTCGCGGGTGAGGCTGATGATGCGTTCGTTGAGCCGCTGGGCGGGGTTGATGCCGAGTTCCTTGAGGCGGTGGGTCAGTGCGGCGACTTCGATGATGATGGCAATATTGCGTCCCGGGCGGACGGGGATGCGTAGATACGGGATCTTGACGCCCAGGATGTCGACGAATTCTTCGGCGAGTCCCGTGCGATCATAGTTGGCCTCGGGACGCCATTCCTCGAGTTCGACAATGAGTCCGATGCGTTTCGTGTTGCGGACGCGGCCGACGCCGTAGATGGCCTTGAGGTCGATGATGCCCACACCGCGGATTTCCATGAAGTGCTCGACGATGGGGTTGCTCTCGGCATAGAGGCGCTCGCCGCGGATGCACTTGAGGGCGACTACGTCGTCCGCCACAAGGCGGTGGCCGCGTTCGACCAGTTCCAGGGCGGTTTCACTCTTGCCGATACCCGGCGAGCCGATGATGAGGCAACCGACGCCGAAGCAATCCACCGCGGTGCCATGGACCACGGTTTCCGGGGAAAACTCTTCATTAAGGAACAAAATGATTCGGGTGATGACCTCGTCCGTGCTCATGGAAGAGCGCAGGACTGGAACGCCGCTGCGGTTGCACATATCGAGAAAGGCGTTCTGCGGGGCAAGGTTGCGCGAGAGGACGAAGGCGGGGATTTCAAAGGAGAACATGCTCGTGAGCCGGCGGATGAGCTGGGCGGGGTTCAGGCGCTCCATGAAGTGGATTTCAGTATTGCCGAGAATCTGGATGCGGTCGTTGGCGAAGTACTCGAGATAACCGCTCAGCGCGAGGCCCGGCCGATTGACGTCCGCCGCGTAGACAGGCCGGCCAATCCCCTGGAATCCGGCCAGCACCTCGATATCCAGTTCCTGAGTCATCCGGTCCAGCAACCGCGCCACCGCGATGGATTTCTTGCGGTTTACGGGCAGATTCTGCGTATCCATGCCGGACCCCGTGGGTAGCGTGGTTCCCGGGGACACGGACACCCGTGCCCCCGGGAAGCCGCGTCAGAATTCGGGCTCAATCACACCATAGACATTGTTGTCCCGGGCATAAAGAACATTCACCCGGGAAGTGTCTGCGTTCAGGAAGACGAGGAAGGGTTCATCGACGAGTTCGAACTGCATGACGGCTTCGTCAATGCTCATGGGTTTCATGCCGACTTTCTCATGCTGCACGACGTGATGGGCGTAGGCGGCTTCTTCCGTGGCCGCCTCGCGTCCGTTGCCGCCTTCCGGCTCGAGCGAGATGATGGCGTGTCCGTAACTCCGGGCTTCGCGGGCGCGGCGCGGCTGGTGCCGGTTGATGCGGTCCTTGAATTTGCGGACTTGCTTGCCCAGTTTTTCCATGACCGCGTCCACGGACGCATACATGTCCGTCGAGACTTCGCGGCTGTGGATGCGGATGCTGTTGGCGTGGAGATTCACTTCGGCGATGTGCCGGTGCTTTTCGACAGTCAACACCACATCCGCGTCGATGACCTTGTCAAAATGCGTTTCGATCTTCTTGAGCCCGTTCTCGATATAGGCGCGAAGCGCATCGGTCATCTCCATGTGACGTCCAGTAATTGTGGTGTTCATAATGTGGCGATCCTCCATTTCTTTCCGTATAAGGTCCGTAATGATACCACCAGAGAAGCGGAAGATGCAATAATCCCGGAGTATACTCGCCTCGCTAAGATGCTATCGTATAAGCGCTTAGCGTGACCTCGCGGCGCGCCGCAAGAAAAAGGCGGACCCCCTTCTTTCCCCGGCCGCGTCAGTAGCACCTCGACCGCCCCTTCGCTCTTGGATATGCAGCCTTTTGTGCTTCACTCCTTCATGCTCGTTGGATCTGCGAGCCCCTGTGTCCTTATCTCCGTCCGCTGGGAATGTGGCCCCTTGCGCTGTTCATCTCCAACTCTTATAATCCCTTTCGAAAGCGAATCTATTGTACCATAAAGCGCATCACGGGGGATCGCGGCATGGTGAAGCAGACGCGGATGAAACAGGAGCGGATCATCGAGGCGGTGCGCCACGGCCTCGAGGGTGAAGCCGCGGTGGAGTTTATCCACGCGAGCGGTTACGCCATGAACGTTCAGGCCATGCTGCGGCACCTGCAGAGCATGGGCGGGCGGCGGCGGGTCCAGGACTTGATCAGCATGGGCCGGACCAACGCCGAAATCCTCGCCATCTGCTTTCCGGGCGCGGAAGTGCCCGCGACCGGAGTCCCGCCCAGCCAGGGGGTCCTATTCGGCCACGAAGAGCAGGGTGAACCGGCTTCGGAGTACGGATTGATCTCCGCCCCGCTCTTTGAGACAACGAAGCTTACGGTGAGCATGCCCAGTGACCTTTACGAAGCGTTGAGCTTCGCGGCCAAGGCCGAGGGCAAGCGGCGCAATGACCTCATCGTCGAGATTCTGACGGTGGCCATGTCCAGGATGCCCGCCTCTCGGGATAGAGAAGACTGAACGAGTGCGCGTTCGACGGGCGGGGGGTGGTCCGTCGGGCCGGAGACGCAGGCCGAAGGCGCTCCGCGCCCCGGAATCTCGCCTGGCCACGCGCGGGAGCATCAACTCTTGCTGAGATTCCGAAGGGCAATGCCGGCATTGCGCAGGAGTCCCGCATGCTTGGCGCGAAGAATGGCGCTTCCTTCAAAGCGTTGACGGAATTGAGGCTCGTCCAGTCTCAACAGTTCTTCGAGATTGGGCGATACTGCCCCGTCCCGGGGCCGGAAATCGGGTTCGGCCGCGGTTGTGACTTCCCGATTCCACGGGCAGACCTCCTGGCAGCGGTCGCACCCGAAGATCCAGGTACCCATGCGGTCCTGGATGGGGGAGGGGATTGCGCCGCGGTTCTCAATCGTATGATAGGCGATGCAGCGGCGCGCATCGAGCGTTCTCGGCGATAGGATGGCGCCGGTGGGGCACGCCTCGATACAGGCCCGGCAATTGCCGCAGTAGTCGCGCGCGGGGGCGTCCGGCGCGGCGTCAAGCGTCGTGACGATAGCGCCGAGGACGAACCACGAACCGAGTCCCCGCCGCACGACCAGCCCGTTCTTGCCTATCCAGCCAATGCCCGCACGGGCGGCCCAGGCGCGTTCGAGGACCGGACCGGTGTCCACCTCGGCGTACGTTTGAACGTCCGGCGCCAACGTCCCGATATGGCGCGCAAGCCGACGCAGCGGGTTCAAGAGTACTTTGTGATAGTCCCGGCCCCAGGCATAGCGTGCGATGCGTCCGGCGCCCTCGGCAAGGCGCTGGTTGGGTTGATAGTAGTTCTTGGCCACCACGACGACAGAACGCGCACCCTCCAGTTTAAGGCGTACGTCCTGGCGCACTTCGCGTGCGCGCTCCAGCCATGCCATGTCTGCGTGGCAGCCTTGGCGAAGCCAAGCTCCGAGACGGTTCTCCGGGTCGATGGGTTCGGCCGGGGCGATCCCGCACGCATCGAAACCGAGCCGGGCGGCTTCCTCCTTGATTTCGCGCGTACAGCCTTCAGGTGAACGAGATTCCATGCGGGGATTGTACCCTGTAGTGTGCCCGAAGCAAAAGAAGCGGGGGCCGGATGCGCTGGGCATCCGGCCCCCGAGTGGGCACCGGGATGGGTTACTTCTTGCGGCGGCGCATGGCCAGGGCGCCCAGCGCGGCGGAAACGCCGGCGAACGCCGCCAAGCCAAGACCGGTGGCAACCGGCACGGCCAGTTCCACGCTCACCGTGATGCGATTCGAATCCTTCGGGGCATCGGCGCCCGCATCGTCCACGACCGCCCAGTACTCGCCCGAGTCGCTCGGGTCCGTTGGGTCAATCATGAGGAACGGGCTGTCGCCGCCAACCGTGAGGATGGCCTTGCTACCGGTTTCCACCTTCCACTCGTAGTGCAGCGGAGGCACGCCCGTGGCGTCTTCAGGTGTAATGGTGACCTCGAGCTGCAGCGGCGCCGGGGCGGTGATGTTGAGGACAGCATCACCCAGGATGGTCGGGGTGCCGAGGTGGCTGTAGACCCCGAGGCTGCAGACGTTCGTGTCCACCGGAGGATCCGAGGCACGCTGGTCGTCGACACGGCAGAAGTAGTCTGCAGCGTCGGCCTGGGTGAGATCACGCAGGGTGAGGCGCGCGGTGACATCGACGCCGGCCGGCAACGTGTTGGGTGCGCTGACCGCCGTCCCGTTCTTGAACCACTGGTAGGTGCGGGTGCCCTTGCCGTTGTGGATTCTGGCTTCAAGGCGGAGTTCCGGCGTGTTGATGTACTGGTCGCCGGGGCACGCGAACGCGTCCACGGTGAGCGGCTGGCCCACGAGCAGGATGCACGGGTCCGAACAGGTGACGCCGGCCTGGTTCGTGATGCAGACGTGGTACTCGCCTTCATCCGTGTCCAGCGTATGCAGGAACTGCAGACGGTTGGAATTGCTGCCGCTGTAGTGGCCGGGATCGTCGATCAGGGCCACGTTGTCCTTGTACCACTGGAAGGTCATGGCAAACTGACTGTCGGCCTCGACACGAAGGATGGCCAGCTCGCCGGGATTGACCGTCGGACAGACCGGCGCCAGCGTGATGAGCGGCGGGTCGTTGACGGTCAGCGTCGCCTCGTTCGACATGACGGACTGACTGAGGCCGTTGGTGACCCGAACCTTGTACACGCCCTCATCCGTTTCTTGTACGTGTTGGATGAAGAGTGTGCTCGAGGTCTCGCCGGAGAGTTCCGCGCCCTGGAAGAACCACTGGTAGCTCAGGGGCGCCGTGCCCAGTGCGCTGACAGTCATGATCAGCGGCTGGTTCGGATTGAGCGTCTGCGAGCGCGGATGCTGCAGGATACCCGGATCTTCGATGCGCAACTGCGCGGCCGTCGAGTACTCCTCGCCGGCCAGGTTGTATGCGCGGCAACGATAGTAGCCGACATCGCCATCGAGGACATTCGTGACCTGCAGTATGGGATCGTTGGCCGTCGGATTGGCGTCCGGGCCGGCCAGGGGAATGGGCGCCCATTCCGTGCTCGCCGGGTCTGCCGTCGTGGCATTGAATTCCCAGCGGTAATGCGGATCCGGCCCTTCGGCCTCGCACTCGAACTCGACCAGTGCCGTGCCCAGCGGAACGCCCACATCCTGCGGTTGCTTGACAATGTGGACGCCGTCCTGCACGGTCAGGCGTGCCGCCTGGGAGGTGACGCCGACCGTGTTGGCGGGATTGGTGATCCGGCAGCGGTAGTCGCCCTGAAGGCTCTCATTCGTGGGGGCGATATCGAGCCGGCGGCTGTTCGTCCCAACGCTCACCCAGACCCCTGGATTGATGGGATTGCCGTCATTGTCCGTCTGCTGGAATTCCCACTGATACGATTCGCCGATGGTGAAGTCGTACTGTGCGAAGAAGGGGGTCCAGGGTTCGGGATCCGGCACGGGGTCCATCGCGTGATACACGTCCACCGTGAAGAAGGCGGGCTGCGGAGGATAGACAAACTGGCCCTGCGGATCCTTCGTAATCAGCGGTTGCTGATAGACGTTGAAGTAGACCTCGTTCGAGATCTTCGTGCCCGCGTCGTTCTGCAGGAGGACACGGTAGTGGCCTTGCTTACTTTCATTCACGCTGTAGATCGTATAGGCGCACGTGTCGCCCATCATCCAGCCTTCCGCGCCGGAGATGGTGCCCCACGGTCCCTGCGAGTCCGTTTGCCACTTGTAGTAGATGGGCGTGGCGCTGACGGCTTTGCACGTGAACACCGCGGTTTCACCCGGAATGGGGAAGGCGCCGGTTTCGACCGGTTGCTGCGTGATCGTCGCAAGTTGCAGCAGCGTGGCCGTCGAGCCCTGCGGCACCGTCGCGGTCCAGTACTGGCCGGGGTCCAACTGTCCTGTGCCGCCGTTGATCAACTGGGGCGTATTGCCGCCGACCTTGAGGTACAGCTCCGTGAAGCTTACGGCAGTGTCGTTGACGACCACCAGCTGGTCGTAGTTCCTGAATACGCACACGGGGCTGGGAATGCCGCTGTCAAAACGCTTGACCTTGATGCTCACCGGATCGCTGGGCGGCAGGGTCTGGACAGGGGTGGCAAGATCCACAACGCCCTTGTTGAAGAAGGAGGGGAGCTTGTCCGGATTGCCGGGGTCGTCCGGATCGCCGGCGTTGACATGAAGCAATCCATGGGTTGCCGGACCGCCCAGCAGGTTCGGAATCAAGGGATGGGTTGCCGAACCGTCAAAGGGGCTGGATCCGCGGATATTGCTGTAGTTCGTGCGTCCACGCGCCAGGTCAGGGGTGGAGAAGGTGGTGCTGGGCTGGGTCAAGTCGAGGACTTCATCCGCCATATTGGAGATGAGCGTCAGCTTGCCGTTGTAGATGTAATCGGAATTGGCCGCGTTGACCGCGGAGACGACCATCTGGTCCGCGTTCACGACCGAACCGTGCAGCTTCAACATGCCGGGGCTGCCGCTGCCGCCGTTGCCGCCGTTGCCGCCACGGCCGCCCGAGCCGCCACGGCCGCTCGAACCACCGTAGGAGCCGCCACCGCCCTGGCCGCCATGTCCGCCATCAAACAGCGCGCTGGAACCCGGCTCGCCGCTGCTGCCGCCACTGCCGGGATTACCGCCCATGCTGTTATTGCCGGGATCGACGCCGTCGCTGCCGTTGCTGCCGGTCGTGGGGGCCGTCGCAGAAATGTCAACAATCATGGGGTCCGTGACTTGCAGCAGGCCGCGCGCGGAGAGAATGATGGCGCCGCCGCCATTACCGCCGTTACCGCCGCCGCCGCCGTAGCCGCCCGCGCCGCCTACGCCGCCATCGCCGCCCTTGCCGCCGGCGCCGCTGGCGCCGCCGTTGCCGCCGCG
>CAILVY010000187.1 GCA_903837785.1 Candidatus Hydrogenedentota bacterium | reverse complement strand
GCCGTTCAGGTCCGCCGTCGCGCATTCGAGCAGGTGCACCAGCGCCGCGTCGTCGCCCAGGAGCTCCATCAGCGGCTGCAGCGTCGGGCTGCCCGTCGTCGCCACGATCCCGTCCATCAGCGCGCAGAAGTTGAGCTCGCCCTCGCCTTCGCCCTCGCCTTCGCCTTCGCCCTCACCTTCACCTTCACCTTCGCCCTCGCCCTCGCCTTCACCTTCACCTTCGCTGGGGATAACGTCCACAACGGAGAATGAGATTGGACCGTACGTGACATCCGCGCTCTTGTCGGGAGCATGCTCGTTGTAGACACACGTATAGGCCCCGGAATCATCGGCGCTCAAATTGGCGATGTTTAGAATGCGCTTGTCAGCGCCGGAAATCCGGGTATCATCCGCGAGGGGCACACCGTCCTTGAGCCACTGGTAGGTGGTCAGGTAGACATGGAGCAATTCCGGCACATGCAGCCGCACGGAATCGCCGATGAGGTAGTACGGGTGCGGGAGCGCAGGTTTTATGTCGGGATCCAACGCGGCCGAAACAAACGCGTCTTTGCCGTCTCCCTCGAAATAGAGGTACTCCTGTGCATTGGTGAAGCCGTCCCGGTCCGCATCCGCGAACTCGTTCGGCGTCAGATTCGAGTCGCCGTTCAGATCGGTTGCTCCGAAGTCGCTGTTGAGCAGCGTGTAGTTCGGGGCGGACACAATGCTGAACGTCAGGCCGGGCATGAACTGCGCCACGCTCTCCGAGCCGAGCGCAACCGAGGCCAGCGTGAGCGTGCTGATCGTGCGTTCTTCGCCGAGTGTCATGTAAGCGGCGAAGAGCGAGTCGATGCCCGCAAGCACGCGCAGCACCATGTTGTCGTGTTCGGGCGTTACGGCGCCACCGAGGTCGTGCCGCATCTGGGTAAGATTGTGGTCCCAGGCCGTCTGGACCATGGCATGCGTCACACCGCCCACCGCGCTGAGGTCTATGGCGGGATCCTTGAGGCAGCGCTCGATCATCCCGAATTCGAAGCTCTCGAGCATGCCGTTGCCCTTGATGTAGAGCGTGTTGGGATCAATGTCGCCATCGCTCATCAACGCCTGAACCAGCGCCAGGAGATTCCCGTTCACGTCAAACTTGTCGGGCGCCAGCGACACGGCGAAGTTGATGTAGGGAAGATAAGGCTTTGTCAGCACGGACAGGTAATTGAGCACCTGATCGAAGTTGTCCGGCTCAGGTGTCGTGAGGTCGGCAAAGGCAAAGGGACCGTAGAAGGTGAAGACACCGTTGTCGGACCACCCGGCCGTGTTGGCGCCGCCCAAGGGGCTGCTGTCCGCATCGATAATCGTGTCATCGTCCAGGACATGAATGCTGACCACGTCCTGCAGGGTGCCGTCGGGCTTGGCGCCGGGATTCAGGTCCACAGTGACCAGGTACACCTCGCTGAACCCGGTGGCTGGCTGAACGTCAATCACCTGTGCCGAACTGATGTCGATGGTCTTGCCGCCGATGGTCGCCGTGGACACTTCGAAGTCGGTGACATCGACGCCCGTTACGGGTTCGCTGAAGGTGACCTGGAATTGATATTGCTCGCCTTTTGTACCCTCGATGGGCAGGATTTCAAAGGCCTTGGGATAGTCCAGCCAGGGCCCGATGACGCGCTCCACCATGCGTTTGGCCATGTGGTAGTAGCCATCTTCCGTCAGGTGCATGTTCTTATCCAGGAGCGAACTCAGGGGGGAGAAGTGGTCGGGGAAACCGGGAACCATGACCTCCACGCCGCCCTCGGTCCACGGCATGACCCAGAGGTCGTCCGGGTTCGGCAGGCGCAACGGGGGGTAGTCGTCCGGACTGAAGCCGGGTTTGACGTAGCCTGCCGGATATACTTCGACGGCCGTGCTCTCGATGGGCTTGTTTTCGGCGTCCAGTTCATACTCGAAGGTGCCGTACGTGTACTGCATCAGGCCGTAGTTGCTGATGAAGGAGACACGGTCCGCGTGCGCGTCCGCCAGGCGCTGCTTGTAGATGTCCACGAGCATGATGCCCAGTTGCTGCGTCGTTAAGTCGCATTCGCTCCGCTTCGCCTCGCCGCCGTAATCATACGAGGACAGGAGAATGCGGATATCCGGGCGGATGGAAAGGATGTAGTCCACAATGTTGCCCAAGTCTTGATTTACGACCTTGTCGGCCAGGACCTGGTTGTGATCCTCGGGATGCCCGGGGCACTGCATCCGAACGGCCCGCAGCGGATCGTCCGGCAACACATATTCCGTCCCGTAGAGCACGTCGTTGCCGCCCAGGGATATCACCACGACGTCAATCGTGGGATTGTCCACGAGCATTTGCGAAATGGCGGCCCGGATCTGCGCGGCCGCGGGGAACTGTGTCACGTTGACGAACTGGAAGCTCTTGCCGCCGCCCACGACCGATTCATTCGCCAATTCCACGTATCGATCATAGCCAAGGTCCTGCAGGGACCGGTGCAACGACCGGAACCACCACATGAACATGCCCCAACTGTCGCCCACAATCGCGATACGCGGAACGGGGTCAGGCACCGCTTTCGCCGCCGCAACCGCGTTTGGGGAAAACAGCGCGGCCACCAACGATGCCAAGACAATCCAAGTACCGACACGCCGAAACCTTCTCATGGCACTAATCTCCCATTGACTTGAAAGACGATCATCCAACACCACGGGCGCACCCGCCGCCGCACGCCGAACGCCGGCGCCATGCAGGCCGGAACGCCCTCCTCTTTGCCAGGCCATATCCGGGCGCAGCACGCGCCCGGCACTTGATCTGTGCACATCTCTCCCACTCTGGATACATCCTATACAATGCCATTCGCGCGTTCAAGCCGGCGCGAGGAAATCGTGGAATTCTGGATTGTCTGGATTAGGCCGTCTCTGGCGGGCAAATGCCGTCAAAGCGGCGCCTGACCTGAAAATGCACTTGCACTTGGAAAGGCGCGCGCGGATAATGACGAAGGGAAGCGAGGACACGCTGAGGCGCGCACCGGCGGAAATGGCCAGAAGGAGGCATCATGGCGACGTTGAGCATTAAAGAGCTGCTCACCAAGACAATTCGCGAGGGGGCCAGCGACTTGCACATCGTGGTGGGGGCGCCGCCGATGATACGGATGCACGGGGGCCTGGAGCCGATGCGCGGCTATGAACGGCTCAGCCCGGAGGAGACGCAGGAAGTCATCTACAGCGTCATGAATGAAGACCAGATTGCGGAGTTCGAGTCGGAAAAAGAACTGGACATGTCCTTCGGCATCGAGAAGCTGAGCCGCTTCCGCTTGAACGTCTACCGCGACCGGGGCTCGGTGGTGGCCGCGTTCCGTTCGATCCCGTTCGAAATCCTCACGTTCGAGCAACTGGGGCTGCCCCGGGTGGTTTCGGATTTTGCCTACCGGCCCATCGGGCTCGTGCTCGTGTGCGGCCCCACAGGCAGCGGTAAATCCACGACGCTGGCCGCCATCATCGACAAGATAAACACGGAGCGGAATGTTCACATCATCACGATCGAGGACCCGATCGAGTATCTTCACCGGCACAACCGCTCGGTGATCAACCAGCGCGAGGTGCACGCAGATACGAAGTCTTTTGCGGCGGCGCTCAAGCGTGTGCTGCGGCAGGATCCCGATGTCATTCTGATCGGCGAAATGCGGGATCCGGAGACGATTCAAGCGGCGCTCACCGTGGCGGAAACGGGCCACCTGGCGTTCGCCACGCTGCACACGAATGACGCGGTGCAGACGATCAACCGCATCGTGGACGTGTTTCCCTCGGCGCAGCAGGCGCAGGTGCGGACGCAGCTTTCGTTCGTGCTGGAGGGCGTGGTGGTGCAGCAGTTGATTCCGCGGGCCGACGGCATGGGCCGTTGCCTGGCCATGGAGGTCATGCTGCCGAATCCGGCCATCCGTGCGTTGATCCGCGCGGAGAAGCTGGAGCAGATTCCCTCGATGATCGAGATTGGGAAGGCCGAAGGCATGATGACGATGAACCAGTCGCTGTACCGGCTGATGAAGCGCGGGATCATCACGACGGAGATGGCGTTCAAGCGCGCCTACGACCCGGAAGGCCTGCAGCACCTGGTGGAAAAGGGCCTGTGATCGCTGGCGCCTGGAGGCTGATGCGGCCGTCGTACGACGGGCCCAGCTCGTGGCTGTGGTTTGTGGGCGCGGCCCGCATTGCCGTGATATTCATTATCGGGGTGGGCGGCAACTTTTTCGGGGACGGCGCGCAGTTCCGGCTGCTGCTTTTCGCCATCTACGCGGGCGCGCTGGGCAGCAGCCTGTGGTATCTCGTTTCGCTGCGGCGGGAGAGCTTCGTCTCGGCGCGGCTCACCTGGACGCAGGTGCTGGTCGATTTTGCGGTGGTTTCGGCCACGATCAGCGTGACGGGCGGGGACACGAGCTTTTTCACGCCGATTCTCGTGATCGTTATTCTGGAAGCGGGCGTCCTGATGGGCCTGGTGCAGGGCTTCATGTTCGCCTGTCTCGCGACGTTCTTCATGTTCTTCCATTTTTTTGTGGGGATGCCCGCCCTGCGCGACGTGGTCATGCACTGGTACAACTTCCTCATCCAGGGCATCGCGTTCTTTTTCACGGCGTTTATCAGCGGCTACTGGAATCAGCGGGTCAGCGGGATGAAGCAGTTCCAGCGCGAAATCCTCGACAACATGAACGCGGGATTCCTCATCACGGACGGCAAGGGCATTGTCATCGCCGTGAACAAGGCGGCCTGTCAAATCCTCAATCTGATTGAAGGCAATGTGGCGGGACGCCACGTGGACGGCATCATGCGGCCGGATTCGGGGGCGGAATGCCCCGTGATGACGGCGCTCCGCTCGAAGAAGGACTTCGCCAGCTATGAACTCAACGTGGTCACCGGCCCGGATTCCGCCAAGCTCATCGGCCTGACGACGAGCCGCATCCGGGACGTGCGCGGGCATGTCACGGGCCTGATCACGTCGTTCACCGACCTGACGGAGATGGCGCGGATGCGCAAGGAGCTGCAGCAGCAGGACCGGCTCGCGGCGGTGGGCGAACTGGCGGCGGGGCTCGCGCATGAGATCCGCAATCCCGTGGCGACGGTCCGGGGCGCCATGGACGAGGTGCAGCGGGGCATCAATTCGCCGGCGGTGGTGAAGCGGCTGGCGGCGATCGCGGTGCGCGAATCGGATCACCTCAATGAAATCGTGTCAGGTTTCCTGGATTATGCCCGCAGCCCGGCGCGGCGCTTTGACCGCGTGGACTTGCGCGGCGTGGCGGAGGAAACGCGGGAGCAGCTCGCGCACAAGTATCAGCAGGCGAAGCTGCTGCATCTTGTGGTGGATGCGCCGGGGGAGGCGTGTGAAATCCTGGCGGACCGCACGCAGATCCGGCAGGTCTTCACGAACATCGCGCAGAACGCGGTGGAGGCCATGGGCGGGCGGGGCGCGCTGACGATTGCGCTGACGCGGGGGCGCGGCTTTGTGGAGGCGCGCTTTGACGACGAGGGCCCGGGGATCGACCCGGACAAGGTTGCCAAGATTTTTGAACCTTTTTATACTGACCGGGAGAATGGCGTGGGTATGGGGCTGGCCATCTGCATGCGGATAATCACCGCGCATGATGGCACGATCCGTGTGGCTTCGCGGCCGGGTGGCGGCACCTCGATGATCGTCCGCCTGCCGGCGGCAGACGACTAGGTCAAGCTGGGAGAATTGTCCGTGCAGCATCGCGTTTTGGTGGTCGATGATGAACTCGGCATGCGCGAGGTGTTGGAGATCGTGCTGCAGAACGCGGGGTATGACGTGCGCACCGCGGTGAATGTCGACGAGGCCTGCGCCCTGTTTCAAGACGAGAGTTTCGACGTGGTCCTCACGGATTTGTACATGGGGAACGACCGGCAGGCCGGGATGCGCCTGCTCTCGTGGCTGCAGGAGAACGTGCCGAACACGCCGGCCATCATGATGACGGCGTATGGGTCGGTGGACAATGCCATCGAGGCGGTGAAGCGCGGCGCGACGAACTATGTCATGAAGCCGTTCAAGAATGACGAGATCCGGATCATCGTGCAGCGGGCCATCGCGGAGCGGGAGCTGCGCCGGGAGAATGAGGCGCTGCGCAAGGACAAGTCGCGCCAGATGGAAACGGAGCGGATGATCAGCCCGGGGTTCCAGGAGGTGCTCACGACGATCCAGCGGGTGGCGAAGCTCCCGAGCACGATCGCCATCCATGGCGAGAGCGGGGTCGGCAAGGAGATCGTTGCGCGGACGCTGCACGAGATGAGCGATCGCGCGGAGCGTCCGTTTGTCGCGATCAATTGCGGGGGCATTCCGGAAACGCTGCTGGAGAGCGAACTGTTCGGGCACAAGCGGGGCGCGTTCACGGGGGCGATCAAGGACAAGGACGGGCTCTTTGTCATCGCCAACGGGGGCACGGTTTTCCTGGACGAGATCGGGGAGATGCCGCTGATCCTGCAGGCGAAGCTGCTGCGCGTGCTCGACAATCACACGATCACGCCGCTGGGCGGCACGTCGGAGGTCAAGGTGGACGTGCGCATTGTGTCGGCCACGAACCGCAACCTGGAGCAGATGGTTGAAGAGGGCCGCTTCCGAAACGATCTTTTTTACCGGCTGAACGTCATCCCGATCCACGTTCCGCCGCTGCGCGAGCGTCCGGACGACATCCCGCTGCTGGCCGAGCATTTCGTGAAGAAGCATGCCGCGAATATCGGGCGGCGCGCGCCGAAGATCGCGCCGGAGGCGGTGGCGGCGCTCCGGAGCTATTCGTGGCCGGGGAATGTCCGGGAATTGGGCAATCTGCTGGAGCGCGTCGTGGTACTTTGTGGAAATGATCGTATCGAATTGAACGATCTTCCTGTTAGCTTCAGAGCATCTGGAGCCGTTCCCTTTCTGCTGCCGAAGGAAATCATGAACGTTGTTGAACGTGTCGCCAAACTTCCTAATACCATAACAATTCATGGTGAGAGCGGTGTGGGCAAGGAGATTGTGGCACGGACTCTGCACGACATGAGTGACCGCGCCGAAATGCCTTTCGTATCCTTCAACTGTGGCGGCATGCAGGAACATGTTTTGGAAAGCCAGCTGTTCGGACACAAGAAGGGTGCCTTCCCGGGCGCGCACAAGGATAAGGAAGGTATATTGGCAGGAGCAAACGGTGGTACAATATTTCTGGACAAGGTTGATGAGATACCGCTGGTCGTCCAATCCAAACTACTGCGCTTTCTAGACTCCCACGCTTTCACTCCTGTAGGTGGCAATACGGAAGTAGGAGTGGACCTGCGGATAATTTGCGCCACGAATCGAAACCTCGATCAATTGGTGGAAGAAGGCCGGTTCCGTGACGATCTGTACTACCGATTGAATGTCATCCCCATTCACGTACCACCCCATCGGGAACGTCCTGATGAAATCCCACGATTTGCCGAGCATTTTGCCAACAAGTTCGCTGTGAAACTCGGGCGACGAACCCCACAATTCAGCGCGGATGCGATGGATGCTCTCAGGTCTCATTCTTGGCCCGGAAACATTCGGGAGTTGGGTAATATTGTTGAACGAGCTGTAAGTCTCTGTCTCAATGATTACATCGAATTGGGTGATCTTCCGCCAAAGTTTGACTCCCTTGCGATGTCGGCCCCGCTATCCACTGCGGTCCCGTCGACGCTGCCGGCGGAGGGCATTGATCTGGAGGGGACGATCGCGGAGCTGGAGCGGTCGCTGATCCAGCAGGCGCTGGAGAAGAGCCGGTATTCGCAGAAGCGTGCGGCGCAATTGCTGGGGCTGACGCCGCGTTCGCTGCGCTATCGGCTGCAGAAGTACGGGATGGAGGCGGACTGAGCGGGGTCCGGCGCAGGGGGCCGGAGGGGGTAGGCCGGGGTCGTCCCGACGCGGCCGGGACAGTGTCTCACGCAGGGGCGCAGAGGAAAAGCCCAGTAAGGGCGAGAGACGGGGTGCCCACGCGAAATACAGGCGGTGAGATGCGACTCGTTCCGTTGTGTCGGAATGGGTGTGTGCGTGTTCTCTCGCGCTTTCAGCGCTTGGATTTGGGAGGCCGGGTACCCGGGGCGGCGGGCCTTCGCTGCGCTTCGGCCCTTGCCCCGGGCTGATACCTTGCCGCGCCTTCGGCGCTCCGGACTCTACGCGTTCCGGACTGTCATCGTGCCGCGCCTTCGGCGCTCCGGACTCTACTCGTTCCGGACTGTCATCGTGCCGCGCCTTCGGCGCTCCGGACTCTACGCGTTCCGGGCTGTCATCGTGCCGCGCCTTCGGCGCTCCGGGCGAGGAGAGATGCTGCGGCCGGGTCTTGGTCGCTCTGCCGGACGCGGCGAGGACGCCGCGGCTGCGTCTGCCCGATTTCGGCGGCATTGTTGCTTCTCAGAAGCGGCGGGGACGCCGCTTCTGTCCCGACGCCTCCCTCTTGTTACGCGGCGCGGACGGCGCGGCCGGGGCACGTGCGGGGAGCCAAGAAGTAGACTCGTGAGTCTACTCTTTTTCCCGGGGCCGGGGGGGCCGGGAGCGGGGGAAAAACACCGGAAAGAGGCCGAAGACAGGGTGTATTGCGCGGTGTCGGGGGCCGGAAGGGCGTTCATGCGTGCAATAGGGCGGATGGAGAAGTGTAGGGCGGCAGCGGGTTGCCGCCTGTCAGAGGAGGAACGCAGCCGTGTTTGCGATGCGCCTGGATACGCGCCGGGGTACGTTGTGGACCCTGATGGATCTGGAGGACTGGGAGCAGGTTCGGGGGTGTTCGTGGTGGCTTCACTCCTGGACGCACCGTTATGTGCGGGGCCTCCGCGGAGGCCGGAACGTGTATCTGCACCGGCTGATTGCGGGCGCAGGGCGGGGCGAGCTTGTGGACCATATCAATGGGGATCCGCTGGACAACCGCCGTGCGAACCTGCGGGTGGTGCCGCGCCGTGTGAACTGCCTGAATCGTGTGGAGGGCTGCAGGACGCGGTATTCGCGGTACCGGGGGGTGACGCGGCGAGCGCGCGCGGTACGGCCCTGGAAGGCGCAGTGCGGAAGGCAGGCGCTGGGGTATCACGCGACGGAGGAGGCGGCGGCGCGGGCGTATGACGCGTATCTGCGATCGCTGGGGATTGCCTATCTTCGTTACAACTTTCCTCAGGGGCCGACCGAACTGGAGGCGCCACGCAATGTTGTCGAGCCGCAGGGATAACCGGCCTTCGTTCCAGTTGTATCCGAAGGACTGGCTTTCGGAATGCGCGCTGCGGCGGTGTTCGCTGGCGGCGCGGGGCCTGTGGGCGGAATTGTTGATGCACATGTGGCTCGGGAATCCGCGGGGCGCCTGTTCGATGTCGGCGGAGGAACTGGCGCAGGTGGTGGGCGGCGCGGATGAGGCGGGGATGGCAAGACTGCTTTCGGAACTGGAGCGGAACGGCGTGTGCACGCGCCTGGACGAACACACGATTTGCTGCCGCCGGATGTATCGGGAGGAGCTTGACTTGCGGCTGCAGCGGAAGCGGCACAGCGAGGCGGGGAAGGCCGGGGCGGCGGCGCGTTGGGGCGGGGACGCGCATGGCAAAGGGATGGCGAAAATGGCGTCTTCGTCTTCGTCTGCATCTGCGTCTGCATCTTCCCCGAAGTCACGCCGTGTGTCCAGGCAGGCTGATCCGCTTCCGGTAGGCGAATGTGTAAAGACGTTCTTATCAAGCTTCCCCGGGGAAGGGGAAGGAGCCCCGGCCGTCGAGGAGGCGGACGCATACGTGGAGCGGCTGTGCGCGCTGGCGGGCGACCGGTCCCTGGCGACGCCGACGCACCGCGGCCTCGTTTCGGCGCTGCTGAGGGACGCCACGGGGCGGCGTCGGCTGGACGCGCTCTTGTCGCAGGTGGACGAGGCCACGAATCCGCGTCGTTCGCGGAGCTACAGCGGGCCGCCGGTGCGGAATGTGGGCGCGTACCTGGCGGGCAGTCTGGCGCAGGTATTGCGCGAAACGCAGGGCAGGGGAGGGGAAGATGCCTGAACCCGGTTTCCTGGGAGCGCATCACGTGCTGGCGCTGATGGCCTATGTGGATCACCGCCCGGAGCTGCGGGCGGAACGACGGGCGCTGCGGCGGCTGGGCAATGCCATGGCGAAGGCCAGCCCGCTGTACGCGTATGAACGCTTCACGGAGGCGCTGGGGCACAAGGCGGTGCACCACGTGAGCGCGTATCTGACGATGGAGGAGTATTGGGCGCTGCTGGATATCGGCAATGCGCTGGCGCGGGCGACGGAGCATGGGGTGTACCGGCTGGCGCAGCCGAGCTACGAGATTCTGCTGCGGTATTCCGGGGGATTGAGTTCAAGTGACGCGGAAGTGCGTGCGCAGTCGGCGCAGGCACTGGATGACGCCTTGAGGGCGGGAAAGGAAGAGGGCCATGACGAAGGGACGCGAGATGTTGAAACGGGCGATGCGGATGCTCGATGCGCAAGCGGCGGAAGCGCCGCCGGAGCCGCTGCTGCGGGTGCTGCGGGACGCGCTGGGGACGGGGCTGCGGGGGCAGCCGCTGGCGCCGCTGCTGCTGGCGGATGTGCTGAGCCTGGCGGCGCTCATCCGGAAGGCGGAAGGGCCGACGACGGACCAGGCGCTGAAACTGCATCAGCATTTGCGGGATGCGGTGGCAGATTTCCACAAGGCGCTCGTGGCGGGGGAGGATGGGCCGGAGGCGAAGGCCTTCGCGTACTACCAGATGGCGCCGGATGTGCAGGCGGCGATCGAGCAGGCGATGCAGGCGCGGGCGCGAAAGGCGGCGCGGCGCGGCGAAGCGCCGGGGATGACTGCGGGGGAACGCCCGGACACGCAGGCGATTCATGAGGGGGATGAGGAAGGGTGACTTCGTTCTTTTCGCGGGAAGAGCGAAGCAGCGAAACGGATGGGTGAACACAGCACAGCGAAGCGAGGGAGCAGGACATGAACAGCAACGAGGCGTTTTCGAGAAGGAGTTTCCGGAGGGTGTTGCGGCGGCGGGGCTATGGGCCGGAGGCGATCGCGTTTGCGGAGGGCATCGCGCAGCGCGCGGCCTTCGCGCGGAGCTTTCTCGGGCCGCGGCTGGGAAGGCGCTGGGCGCCGCGGGGCTATCAGCTCGGGTCGCTCGAATCGCGCGCGCAGTTCAAGTGCCACTGCGACGGGCGCAACGTGGGCAAGACCACGGAGATCCGCATCCTCGTGGCCTGGACCGCCTTCGCGCAGCCGCACGCGCAGGTCCTGCTCGCCGCTCAGTACGAGGCGCACGTGACGCCGCTGGCCAACCGCATCCTCGCCGACCTCCAGGCGCACCCCGATCTCGCGGAGAACATCCTCAGCGTGCGCAAGCAGCCGTTCCTCACGGTGCAGTTCAAGAACGGGGCGGAATGGACGGCGGTGCACGCGGGGGAGAACGGCAACAACTTCCAGGGGCAGCACGTGGACTGGGCGCTGGTGGATGAGGCGCAGAACATGACGCCGCAGTCGTGGTCGAACCTGATTCCGGCGGTCAACCCGGGCGGTCGGCTGTGGATCTACGGGGTGCCCAACGGGTTCCCCACGCGCTTCAAGGACTTCTCGCTCTCGCCGCGCTTCGAACAGTACAACTGGCCGACGCGCCTCAATCCCGACATGACCCCCGAGGCCCTGAACGACCTCGAAGCCCTCTACGGCGGCAAGGCCCACCCGCACTACATCCACAACGTACTCGGCCAGCACGGGGCGCCCGCGCGCGCCGTCTTCCCCTTCACCCCGAGCAGGCTCCGCACCGGACATGCCACCTTCTGCTGCGCGGGCCTCCCGGACAAGGTCGGCAGGCTCCCGGCCGTCGCCGGCCTCCCCTACTACCTCGGCTGCGACCTCGGCTTCAGCGAGGACCCGAGCGTCTTCTCCATCGCCCTGGAAGACCGCAACGCGGCGCACGTGGTCGGGCGCATAACGCTCAGCAATGTCACCTACCCCGAGCAGCAGCGGCTCATCCGCCAGCTCGACGAGCGCTTCCACTTCCACTGCATCGCGCTCGACAAGGGGCACTCCGGGCTGGCGGTGGGACAGAACCTAATGGCCCTCGGAGTGGACTGGGCCGACAAAGTGCGCTTCGCCGACTTCGGATCGAGCACCGTGGTCCACGGCGAGTTTCACGAGCCGGTCAAGCGCTACACGAAGGAACTCCTCACCGAGATCCTCATCCGGCGCGCCCTCGACAAACAGCTCCTCTTCCCCCTCGATGAATGCCGCGACCGGCAGTACGCCGGGCACACTTTCGCCTATGCGCCGTCCGGGCGCATGGTCTACTCCAAGGGCAACGACCACATCATCGACGCGGACCGGTGCCTCATGCTCGCGCTGCACGCCGAAGCCCTCGAAGCACCCAGCACCGAAGCCCACGGACTGCCGCCGCTGGTCATGGGGTTCTGAGAGGGGGGATCCGATTGATTTGTCCTACTTTCTGTGATATTCTCACTAACAACAGGGTTGTCGCCAGGCACGAGGGTAGAGGAATCAGGGTCCAAGGCTCGCCGGAGCCTCGCACGTACGTAAAACGGGAAGCGGCGACGAAGGAGCAAAAAGGTGAGCACAAAGCTCAAGGGCCACGAGGTGGTGTCTGCATTGCTTGGAGTCTACATAGAGTCCACAGGAAATAACCTCATAAGGCTGAAGGAACGCACGACGTTCTATGAGTGTATTTACGAGCTATGTAGTTCCCATCCTGAGGAAATGTTCGATTTTGAGTTCCGCCGTAGAAGCGGATTTCTGACATCGCCCGATGTGGACCTTTGTATTCGCAATCTTGAGGACAGCAAAGATTTGATATGCAACAATCCGGATTTGGTGGATTTTCAGTGTACTAAAACGATGAAGAATCAATACCAAGAGAAGCTGAAACCTAAGCTTGAGAATTTGGGGCTACTGGCTCAATTTGAAGAAGTCGGCCGGAAGATCTGCCCTCCGCTCCGGGATTGCCATGCCGGGAATTGTTGAAGATGTAGCCGAATTTGTCCGGGAACACCTTCCCTCCCACCCTGAAGATGTACGCGATGATAAGATTGTCCATGATTCGGTGTGGGGCACGGTCAGAGTCCGGAAGCACGAGGCCGCCATACTCGATACCCCTCTGGTGCAAAGGCTTCGTCGCATACACCAGACTTCATTTGCCTATTTGACGTACCCCTCCGCTGTCCACACAAGATTCGAGCACAGCCTCGGTTGCCTCTATTTGGTTGACAGATTTGTAAACTCACTTAGGGATCGTGAAAAACAAGATCTCATTAGTTCGGAAGTAGAAGCGAACATTCGTGCTGCGGCGCTTCTTCATGATGTTGGTCACGGCCCGTTCAGTCACAGCAGCGAAGAAGTTTACCAACACTTCCCTCAAATGAGGGACCTACGCAAGAACGGAGGCGAATACGCCGGTGTCAAACCTCACGAAGTGCTCGGTTGCCTGATTCTGAAGTCCGATCCATTCAGGAATTTTATTCGCCAGATTAATACCAAATATGGGCAGAGCCTGGATGTGGACCGTATGGCCACTGCTATTGCGGGACAGGCTAAGAAGGAAAGTCAATTTGAGGCAGACATTCTGAACGGCTCTTTCGACGTCGATAAGCTCGATTATGTTGTACGTGATGGACGCCTCATTGGATTGCCTGTTGCAGTTGACTTGCATCGCCTCTTTACATCCATGGATGTCTCCAATGTAGATGAAGTGACTGGATGGCGACGCCTTACTGTGGATTTGCGGGGCGAGATAACTCTCGAGCAGATAATCTTCGGGAAGATGACGCTTTTCACCTGCGTGTATCAACATCACAAGGCCAGGGCTTGTGATTGCCTGCTGAAGAGCATAATTGAATACCTCGAATTCAATAGGGATGCGGGGATCACGATCGCCGGAAGAACACTGACGAACGTGGCCGACTTTCTCTGGTTTACAGACGATATCCTCGCAATAGAGGGGCAGAGACTGAAGAAGGATCACCCTATTCTTCATGAGTTGATGCACGGGCTTGCGTACCGACGACTGCCAAAACGCGCGCTGGTGATCAGCCGTGATCTGATCACTCCCGGAAATGGAGAGAAATACAAAGACTTCCTCGAATTGCGGCATAACAAAAAGGACCACTGCAAGACGATGCGTGATTTGGCCCGCAAAATCGTGGAAGAAGCTGATCGGTGCTGTGACCCCGCGTTCGTGTGGGTTGATCTTCCCAAGCCGCCCTCTCTGAAAGAAGGCGAAGAAACCATAGTGCGTAAGCCTCACGATTCCTACTGTAAGCTGAACCAACTCTTTGGTGTAGACCAATGGTCAGAGCACTATAATCAGCACAAGTGGGTGGGGCATGTATTTTGTCTGCCAGAGCATCGGAAAGTCATCTCGGCGGCAGCTCGAGCGGTATTTGAGCGGGAATTCGAGATCAAATTCGATCCGATATCGTGGCAATTGTGCAAATTAGACTAGCGGACTAAGGTTTTGCGCAGGGGCGCGAAGGGGGTAGGCCGGATCGTCCCGACCCGGCCAGGACAGTGTCTCACGCAGGGCGCGGCGGGCGCAGAGGGGATTCTCCCTCTTGTTGCCAAGCTGCACTTGGCAACGGGATTGTCCCAGAAACTGCGCTTTGTTCGTGGGCTTTCCGGCCATGGACGAGGCGAAGCACCGCTTCGATGACAGGGACGTTACCAAGTGCAACTTGGTAACGAGAGAATGGGTGTGTACGTGTTCTCTCGCGCTTTCAGCGCTTGGATTTGGGGGGCCGGGTACCCGGGGCGGCGGGCTTTCGCTGCGCTTCGGCCCTTGCCCCGGGCTGATACCTTGCCGCGCCTTCGGCGCTCCG
>CAILVY010000186.1 GCA_903837785.1 Candidatus Hydrogenedentota bacterium | reverse complement strand
TCGCCGCCAGCAGCCCGACAGCCAGCAACAACCTCGCCGGAACCCGTCCGGCGCAAAGCGCGCCCGTTTCCCATGGTTTCATGTCACGACCATTCTATCGCCGTCCAGATGCGCCGAGATGATCTCAATGGCGCCGTCACCTTTCATCTCGCACAAAATGACCGCGTGATTCATGCCCGGCTCGATCACGTTCTTGGCGCTGCTTGTAATCCGGCCGCCGGCAATGTCCGTGCGGTCACTGCCCATGTTCTTCCATTTGTCGTAATCCGGCTTGTCATTGACGCTGTCGTCCACGCGCTTCGAGGGGTCCTTCGAAAACTTCAGAACGTCTATATACCGGTCCTCGCTGAGTTTGATATACAAATGGACTTTGACCAGGACCTCCTCGGTGGGAAAGGAACCTCGAACCTCCAGAGACTCAGCGCAACTGAAGTTGCCCGTGTCCTTGATCTTCCACGTCTTGTCCCTGATCGGCGCCAGTTGCAGCAGCTTCCGGAGCATGGCATTGAGGTCATGCTTGGTCTCGTCGTCTGTCGGGGTGTTGAACACATCCAGCACAAACTGGCTCAGGGTATCGCCCTCTTGAGACGGGCAGCGAAAAAGCCGGTTCTGATAATCAGGCCCGATGCGACCATCCCCCGCTTCTTGCTTGTGAGCCGGCAGCTTGTCGTTTGAGAAGGCGCTCGGGTCGCCCGAACGATAAAGCTGATTGACCTCGTTGGCGTCCGTGTGGGCCTTTGCCGCGTCCTTCTCGTCCAGCTTGCCCTGCCAAACTTGGAAATCCTCCTTGTTCTGCGGCATCCGTGGAATCTCCTGCGCCAAACGCACCCCCCAGAATTCCGGCGGGGTGTTGATCACATTGTCCACGGCGCGCGAGACGGGGTTGGGAGGCACGACGTCGCTCATAGGATTCAGGGTTCAGCCTTCGACGGGGTTGCAGGCTTCAACTGCCATGTTCTTGCTTGAGACGGTCGCGAGTATCGCTGTCCGGTTCGCCGGTTTCTTCCAACCCGAACCTGGCTTGAAAAGCCCGGAGCGCCGCCTCGGTGGCGGGATTCATCTGCCCGCTGATTTCCCCGCAATGAAAACTCAGGTTGTTCAGCCGTCCCTGGATGCCGCTGAGTTCCGTGATCGGATCCATGTGGCCCAGGTTGAGTTGGAAAACCTGGACCCCAGGCGGCCGGCCAATTCGCAAAGAACCCTGCCGGGCATTGGGAAGAATGGGATGTTTCACCCGGCCCTCCCCGTCCGTAGTGCCCTCCTTGACCACACCGTCTATCTCGATGACATAAGGTTCGTTGGCGCGCGGCTCATCCAGACGCTTGACAATGATATTGAGCACTTCAGGCACGCCCTTGCGGCGAAACCGGTGCCGTTTTTCCGTCGCCCCCGACTCCTCCCGGAGGCGCAGGTCGGGCACATGGACCACGTCCCCCTCTTTCAGAATGTTCGGATCCTTGCGCTCGGATTTGAGGCTGGCGTTGTTGGCATCATCCCACAACGTCTTCCAATGAAAG
>CAILVY010000185.1 GCA_903837785.1 Candidatus Hydrogenedentota bacterium | reverse complement strand
GTGTCTCTGCCTCCCTTGGCATGCAGCGGTCATTGCCCTGTATTTCGCTCCTTTCATGAAAGACTTGTCCTCGTCATTTCTGCTGTTATCCTCGTTTCTTCTGTATCTTCTCTTCCCTGTCTGCATTTATGTTGAGGCCATCTTGTTTGTTCGAGTATTCGTGATCAGCGCGGAAAAGACGTTTTGGAGACGATGGGCGTTTCGAATTGCAGCCACGACAGCAATCCTCGTCTTGCTCTTGGCATACATGAAGATTCCCACTGCCGCCACGGAAGCGGTGCTGAATTCGCAGAGCGACGCGTGGTTGGCAGTCCATTTGTACTGGGAAACGCTTTAAGAGGTCGCAGGCCATGCACGTCTCAATCGCCGATGCAGGCATGAAGATGAGTTTGTGAACGACAGGATGATATACGGACAAGAGCACACCCCGTGTGCACGGTACGGAAATGCTCTGCCGCTGCTCGTGCTCATCCTCCCGCTTCTCTTCTTCTCTGTGTTCCTTGCGCAGGCTCAGGTGCAAGGCCGCGCGGAAGGGCGTATTTGGATTGGTGCAATGACGCTCTTGTCAGTAGCATGGTCGATATCGAGCGTCGAGTACTTCAGGCTGCTGCTGCAGCGGAATGGATCCTTTTGGCGTTTGCGCGTTTTGGCGTTCTCGACGCTCTACTGCGCCGTCGCCGCGGCAGGCGCGGTCTTATTGGCCACCCAGGTACACTTCGTGAATTCCATCCGCTGGCACGGGAGTGACTTTGTCTTCGCGGTGAAGGAGCGCGCGGGAAGACATCTGGTGAAGTCCATTGTTGACTCCCCAAAGTACGCTTCTGTGAAGACGACTTGTGAAGGCTATGAGTATGGCGATTCAGGCTTCATTCGCCACGGCAGATTCTCGTCGCAGAGTCCGCAAGGCGTTCGAATATGGGATAGTTTCTATCAACATGGAAAAATGAGAGGCCCAATGGCCTCATACTACCCGATGGGACAGATTCGCACGATTGGCGCCTTTGTCGACGGCTGCCGTTGGGGATTTTGGACGCGCTTCAATGAGAACGGATCGAAAGCGGCAGAAGGCTTCTTCGTCCGAGGCAGAGGAGCCGGCGTCTGGACTTACTACAGCAAAGAGCATCCCGAAGGCACCCAAGGTCCGTTCGATTCCATACGTGCACTCGGATTCAATGACTAGTCCGGAACAGGTCGTTCTCAAGCCGCCAATGCGCTTGACGCAGTCGCAGAGAGTGCCGATTGCAGTCAGGATGACGCAAAGCATCTGCCTAGGCAATGCAGATCCGGCTGTCATCTTCTGCTTGAAATCCGCCGGCGTCCTCGCCAGACTATAAGCGCTTAATGATGGAAACCGCATCACGCAACAGGAGGGAGTGTTCATGGATCGATTCAGCCGGCGCAGGTTCCTGGAAATGTCCTCGGCCGCGGGCCTGGGCATCGCTTTGGCGGCAAAGGGAAGCAAGGCCCAGGCCTCGGCCGAAGCGGAGTACACACCGTTCAAGAAAGCCCTTCAGTTGGGCCATCTGCCGGAGAAGCCCGATGCCGAACGCTTCAAGTATGCGAAGGAGATCGGATTCGACGGCCTCGAGATCGCGCCCATGGCAGACCTCGATGCGGCGAAGCGCCTGGGCGACGCCGCCCGCGCCGCGGGCATTGCGATCCACTCCATCATCTACGGCGGCTGGGGCGCGCCGATGTCCCATCCCGATCCGGCAGTGGTGGACAAAGGGAAGAAGGAAATCGAAGCGGCCCTCCGCACGGCCCAAGCCGTGGGCGCCGACGCGGTGCTGCTCGTGCCGGGCGTCGTGAACGACAAAGTGCGTTACGGCGAGGCCTGGGAGCGTTCACAGGCGAACATTCGCAGCCTCATCCCGCTCGCCGAGGAACTCAAGATCGTCATCGCGGTCGAGAACGTGTGGAACAAGTTCCTCCTGAGCCCGCTTGAATTCGCCAAATACGTGGATGAGTTCCAGAGCCCCTGGATTCGCGCTTATTTCGATATCGGGAACGTCGTGATCTTCGGCTATCCCGAAGACTGGATCCGGACGCTCGGCAAGCGCCTCGTCAAGATTCACGTCAAGGATTTCAAGCGGGACGGATTCCAGTGGTGCAAGCTCCCCTACGAAGGCGATGTCAACTGGGCCGAGGTGCGGAAGGCGCTGCAGGAAGTGGGCTATGCCGGCTGGATCACCGAGGAATTCCCCGGCGGCGACGACGCCTACCTGCGCGAACTCTCCCGGCGCATGAGCCTTTTCGGGCAAGGCGCGGCAAAAGCGTAGAACAGCAGCTCCGGCCCGGCAGAGGCTTATGATTTCCGATTTTGACTATACAGCGCTGGCCAAGCGCGTCGGTCCATATCTCTTCCGGCAGCGCATGCGGCTTCAGGAGTACTACGTTGCCCAAAGCTTCGGCCCGGGGCGCACGTACTTTCATCCGGAGAACGCCCGCTGGGCACGGAAGTTTCTCACCGTACTCCTCAAGACCAGCGGCCTGTATTGGCTGGGAGAGCGGCACGCGCACGCCATCCGTCTCCACGAGCATCGCGCGGCGCTCCCGCAGCTTCCCGCAGCGTTCAACGGCTATCGCGTGCTGCACCTGAGCGACCTCCATCTCGATCTGGATGAGAAGCTTGCGAGGACGATTCTGGAACGGGTCCGCGAGGCGCGGGCCGATATCTGCGTCATCACCGGGGACTACTGCTCGTTCACCATGGGTGATCCGGAGATTGCGATGGGCTGGATGCGCGAACTGCTCCGTCATCTCGCGATGCCCGTCTATGCCGTACTCGGAAACCATGACCGCATCGAGATGGTGACGCATCTCGAAGCCATGGGGGTCCGCATGCTCATGAACGAGCACGTGGCGCTTGCGCGCGAGGACGCATGCCTCTATCTGGCGGGCGTGGACGATCCCCACTACTTCGAGACAAGCAACCTGGAAAAGGCCGTTGAGGGCATTCCGGAACACGCGCCGGTGATTCTCCTGGCGCACACGGCCGAAATCTACCGCGAGGCGCTGGGGGCGGGGATTGCCTTGTTTCTCTGCGGCCATACCCACGCCGGGCAAATGTCGCTCCCCGGCGGCACGGCCATCCTCCACAACGCACGGCATCCGCGCCGAATGAACAGCGGCCCCTGGCGCTTTCACGAGCTTCAGGGCTACACGTCGTCCGGCACCGGCGCCTGTATCGTGCCGGTCCGCTTCTTCGCGCCGGGGGAGATCGTCGTGCACGTGCTCGAAGCGGCGCCGGACCCGGCGTCCCCCGCCTAACGCCAGCCGAGTTCGTAGCCCGTCTCATACAGGGCCACGATGTTCTCCGGGGGGCTGACCGGCTGGATGTTGTGGCACGGCCCGAGAATGTAACCGCCGCCCGCGCCGAGGATGCGCAGGTTGTCCTCCACCTCCTGCCGCACCTCCTGCACGGTGCCAAACGGCAGGGTCTGCTGATTGTCCACCGCGCCGTGAAACACGATCCTGCCGCCGAAGTCGCGCTTGAGCCCTTCGCGGTCCATCCCCGCGCAGCGCCACTGGATCGGATTGAGCACCTGCATCCCGATGTCGATGAGATCCGGAATGGCCTCCCGGGACGCGCCGTCCGTGTGCACGAACACAAACGATCCATGCTGCCGCGTCAGATCCATCATGCGCTTCATGCCCGGAAGCAGGAACTCACGGATGTGCCCGGGGGAATACATCAGCGTGTCCTGCCCGCCGAGATCTTCCGCGACATACGTGATCGACACCGCGCCCGGAATCGTCTCAAAAATGCGCAGCGTCTGCTGATACGCCAGGTCGAAGAGCTTGCCAAGGCAGTAGTGGACGACCTCCGGATACAGGAGCAGGTCGAGAAACGCCTGCTGATCGCCCCGGAGCCACTTATAGGTCAGCATCGGCTCGGAGCCGCCGCCCCGGATGATGCGCTCTTCCTTGCCCTCGATTTCCCCGGGCAGATGCGCGTAGTCCCACCAGTCGGGGCTCGGCCAACGATAGTTGGCCTCGATTTCCTCGACGGACGTGTACGCGCTCAACGGCGTGTTCTCCGCCTCCCAGTACACACCCGACCCGTAGTCCACCGGCCGCGTGCGCACGCCGAAGACGTCCTCATGCTCAGGCAGCGGCGGCCCCGCATAGCGGCCCGATACGGTATACGGCGTGTCAATGTGCAGCGTCCGGCACACCCCGTCGAAATCACAGCCCAAGTGCCGGCAAAGCCGCTCCGTGGCCTCGGGCGTCCCCCAATAGTCCATCGGAACACGATCGGGCGTCTTGCGATTCAGCACGGCGAGCCAGCGTTCCCGCCCGGTCATGGTTTCCTTGGGCATGCCTGAGACCCTCAGTAGGCGCTGCGATCAGCGGCGCTCCGCCGGCGCCGACAACAGGGATTGAAACCCGGGAAGTCCGCGCAGCGGATCGAGGCGCGGATCGTTCTGGTAGTGCGTCCGAAGTTGCGGCGCATGTTCCAGCGCGGCGGCGAAGGCCGCAATCGCCTCGGCTTCCCTTCCCGGCAACTGCGTCACGTAGAAATAACCGAGCTGCAGGTGGCCCTCGGCCTGGCGCGGCTGCAGGCTGGCCACCGCCTTGAATTGCGTCTCCGCCTCCTCCATGCGCCCCAGCCGCATGAGCACATTCGCCAGGGCCGTGCGCACCGGCAGTGCCAACGGGGCCGAATCCACACACTGGCGCAGCGTGGCCTCCGCGTCCTCGAAGTTGCCCGCCTGAAGGGCCGCGCCGGCCCGCTGCCACAGGCGCTTCATCCGCAGCTGGCGCTGCAGGCGAATCGCATACTGGACGCCTATGATGCCGCAGAAGATCGCCACGGCCACCGCCATCTCGTTCATGCACAACTCCCAGAATTCTCGAGGCAAGACTATCGCAGCCCGCGGGCATACCGCAAGTGCCGGGGCACAGACGACTTCTTCCCGCCCGTGCACCACCTGATGGCGAGATTCTCCCGGAAGCGGGCGCACGTGGCCCTCGCGCCGCCTGGAAGTGGCCTTCGTGCTGAAGCGCACAAAAGGGGACGTGCGCTTGTTCCCTGCACGGGCAAGGGCGCCGCGCGCATCCGCGCAGCGCCCTTGCCGCCGACTGCAATACGTGAGAATTCGTCGTCTTCCCGAGACTCACCGGCCAATGGAAACCCCATGGAGAGGAGTCTCCCGCATCATGCGGCCTGCGGTCTCTTCATGTTTCAGGAAGCGCTCGGCTTCAATTCTGTTGTTGCGCGAGGCTGGATTCGAATGCGCCGAGGTGGTTCAGCGAACCCTGAAGCAGATTATTGTAGACGTTCCTGATGTCCCGGCGTTTGCTTGCCGCGAGCGCGGCCTCGAGGTCCGCAATGTCCGTCTCCTCGATGAGTATCCCAACGTTGAGTGCCTCAACGAGCGACAGACTGCCCTGGTCCACCAGTGCGTCGTAGAGCGCCTGCAGTTCGGGATTGGTGAACTCCCCTTGGGATTTGCCCTCAGCCGGGTCAGCGACCCCATACTTGTCGAGCAGGGCCTTGATGGAATCCATGTGCCGTTGCTCGCTCCCGGAAATGTTGTTGAAGATGGCCGAACCCCAAACGTCATAGAGGTAGAGGTAGACGTCCCTGGCGACTTTCTCTTCCTCCCGGAGGTACTTCAGCCATTCCTTCTCCGCGGTGGTCAGTGAGACCGTCTGCGCGTAGCTGATGCTTGAACAGCCTATGGCCAGCAACAGCGCACCCACGACGAACCACCTTCCTGCACTGTCTTGCGAACTGTGTTTCATGTCCATTTCCTCCTTACGGTCCATTCAATCGCCACAGGGAAAACCCCGAAGACTCACGCTGAATCTCCGCGGCCGCCGCCGAAGAAGCAACAGCCATGCCATTTCCCGGAGCGCCGGCCGGCAAGTCGAAGACTCCGCTCGATAACGATGTCTGTCTGCATCCTGTCGCTTCGTTGAGGTCATGCCGAAAAGTGATTCGCCGCCGCCGTGCTGTGCAAACTTTGCACAACTTTCCCCCGGGTGTATCCATCTTGCAGGCCCACGCCGCCCTAACCCGCCAAAATCCATGGCACGGCGGTTGCTCATCCCCTTGCGTCGGGTCACCGGCAGCAAATAAACCGGAACCGCTGGAATGCGGGTGCCAGAAAGGACAATGACTATGGAAAAGAGAGGCCGAATGATGATTGTGGTGATGGCGGCAGGATTCTGCATGGTGCTTCTTGCAGGATGCCCCGAAGGACTGCTGGAAACTTCCAAGGCCGCGTATGCCTTCGCTGACGTGAACGCAGACGGAGTGTGTGACACCTGCTGCCAGGCGGGGGATGTGGATGGGGACGGGGTGTGCGACAACTTCCTGGACGCGGATGGCGACGGCCTCTGCGACAACCGCCAATCCCACAAGCGTCTCGGTTTGGGAGCTCCCGGATATCAATTCCGGGATGGCAACGGCGACGGGCAATGTGACCTGTGCGACGGGCGTGATCTGGATGGCGATGGCGTGTGTGACAATTTCGCGGATGAAGACGGCGACGGCCTCTGCGACAACAACCTGGCCCACACGCGCTTCGGCTGGGGCCCTCAAGGGTATGCGTTTCAGGATGGCGACGGCGATGGAATCTGCGATCGCTGCGGCGGACAGGATGGCGACCTCGATGGCGTCTGCGACAACTTTGGGGATGCGGATGGCGACGGCCTCTGCGACAACCGTGTTTCGCACGAACAACGCGGAAATGGCCACAACGGAAACGGCAATGGGGGCGGCGGACAACGGTAACTCCAGGCTGGGCCGACTGGATGAACCAGGCCTTCCTGACAGAAAGAAAGGAATTTGACGTATGCATACCGTAACAAAACTTGCCTTGACTCTCGTCGCTTCGGTGGCCGTAATGATGACGGGCGCAGCGTTCCTCAGCGGTGCATTGGCGGCGTCGGTGGCTTCTGCTGAAAATCCCGCCGCCGCAACCGCGGTTTCCACCCCGATACAAGACCCGCAGCCCCCTGCTTCCCAAGGTCGCCGGTACGTTGATGCCGACAAGGACGGCGTGTGCGACAACCGCGCGGTATCCCGCCAGGGCGGAGGCGCTGGATGTGACTATGTGGATGCGGACGGCGATGGGGTGTGCGATAAACGGGTACAGGGTGCCTGTGGTCGCGGAAATGGCCGGCGCGGCGCGGCGCGCGGCTGTGCAGGTGCGGACAACGGTGGGATCTGCGATAATGGGGACGCCGGTGCCCGGCAACGCCATCGGGGTTGCGGCATTGGCAGAGGTCACGGATGCGGGCAGGTAAACCGTTGAATACCCTTCACAAGCGAAGCGTGTTCTGGCTGGCGCTGGTGGTCGCCGTTGTGGCGTCCGCCAGCGTCTATTCTCTGTTGTCCTCATTCAAGATCGAGGTCGATTCTCACCGCAGGGTACTCGCTGGCCGGGCGCAGACCGTGCTGGATGCCCTTAAAGCCGGAATTCTCGCCCACGGTCGCATGGGACGCTATCGCGGTGAACGGCTCGACATCATCTTTGACGAGCTTGCACGAACTCCGGACATCGTCGCCCTGGAACTGCGTGGCCCGGACGGCGCCGTGGTGGCGGCCGGTGGGAATCAGGCGGAGGTTCCGCCGGTATCGCCCGATCGGCTCCGGTGGGAGGCAAACAGCCTGGTGGCGTCCACACCCGTCGATCTCCTCGCGGCCTGCGCTCAGGGGGGCCAGGGACGCGGCTGGCAGGGCCGTGAAGAGCTGCAGGACTGGAGCTCCTTTTCGCAGGGGGTTTACACCCTGGTCGCCGTACTGGACGCCTCCGGTGTCCGGCAAGCCATCCATCGACATCAATTCCAGCTGCTCTTATCCATTGGGATGGTCTTCGTGGCCCTCGCCTTGGGTTCCCTGGTCGTGGTGCTGCTGTTCAAGCGCGCCGAATGGACCCTCATGCTCGAGAAGGAACGGGAGCGGGCACGGCGGCAGGAACAGGTGGCCCGCCTGGGCGCGGGTTTGGCCCATGAGACCAGGAATCCGCTTGGAATCGTGCGCGGACTGGCCCAATCCATCGAGGACTGTCCCCATCACGTCTGCCCCATAAAAGACCGGGCCAAAAATATCGTCGATGAAGTGGATCGGGCCATTGGCGTCATCAACTCCTTTCTCGCGCTTGCCCGGCCCGAAGAGGCCGTGCTGGCATCCCTTGATCTGGACCACTTCATGGAAGGGTTTCTGCCACTGGTCCAAATGGATGCTTCCGCAGCCGGTGCCGGCATCCATTACATCTCCTGCAAGGCAATCATCCTCGCGGATGAAAGCCTGCTGCGGCGCGCTTTGCTCAACCTCATTCTCAACGCCTTGCGCGCATCGAGGGAGGGGCAGAACGTCCGAATCGAGACGGTCGCCGCAGCGTCCACCCTGTCGTTGCGCGTATCGGACGA
The DNA here is from genome assembly GCA_903837785.1 of Candidatus Hydrogenedentota bacterium. GTDB lineage: Bacteria > Hydrogenedentota > Hydrogenedentia > Hydrogenedentales > CAILVY01 > CAILVY01. The sequence goes on along the minus strand of CAILVY010000185.1, from coordinate 14,147 downwards.
CGGGTGCGGCATTGCGCCGGAGGATTTGCCTCGAGTCACAGAGCCCTATTTCACGCGTTTTTCCGGCGGTTCGGGTTTGGGATTGTCCATGGTGGATCAAATCGCGGCCGCGCACGGATGGCGCCTGAGAATTCTGTCCACCCTGGGGCAGGGTACCGAAGTGGTGCTGGACAATATCGCCGTAGTGGGGCATTCGGCATGAAGACTTCAGCCTGCATTGCCATCGTGGATGACGAGGCGGCGCAACGTGAGTTGCTGTCCACAGCCCTCCGATCGGCCGGATACGCCACCCAATTATGCGCGAACGGGCAGGAAGCGCTGGAATCCGCAGGGCGCAGCAACCTCATGTTGCTCGACGTTCGTATGCCGGGCATGAGCGGCATGGAGGTGTTGGCCCGCGTCAAAGAGGCCCATCCCGCGCTTCCCGTGATTCTGCTGACGGCATTCATTGACGTCCGTGATGCGGTGGCCGCGATCAAGGCGGGCGCCCTGGATTATCTGGAGAAACCGGTAGATATCGACGAACTGGTGGCTGCGGTCGATGATGCCTTGGGACAGACTGGGAATCCCGTCCCGGGCGGGTCGGCACTGAAAGTGCCGGCTTATATCATTGCGGAAAGCGGCGCCATGAAGTCGGTTCTGGAGCAGGCGGCCCGCGTGGCCGATTCCAATGTCACCGTGCTGGTCCTGGGCGAAAGCGGTGTGGGGAAGGAAGTCGTCGCACGCTTTGTCCACGATTCGAGCAAACGCCGTGCCGCGCCCATGACATGCGTGGATTGCGGCGCCCTGCCGGAGAACCTGGTGGAAAGCGAGTTGTTTGGGCATGAGAAAGGCGCGTATACCGGCGCCGATTCGCAGCGCAAGGGACAGTTTGAGACAGCGAACGGGGGCACGATCTTTCTCGATGAGATCGGAGAGCTTCCCCTCCAGGTTCAGCCCAAGTTCCTTCGTGTGCTCGAGACCGGATGCTTTCGACGTATCGGCGGAGGACGTGAATTCTGCACCGATGTCCGCCTGGTTGCCGCCACGAACCGCGATTTGGGCGAGGAGGTGCGCCAGGGCAGATTCCGCGAGGACCTCTTCTACCGGCTGAATGTGTTCCCCCTGAAGATTCCGCCCTTGCGGGAACGTCCCGATGACATCCTGCCGCTGGCTGACTTCATTCTCAAAGACCGAAAGTTCCGGCTGGCGCCCGCGACTGTGCGGTTACTGAGAATGTACGACTGGCCTGGAAACGTTCGAGAACTCCGCAACGCCATGGAGCGTGCCGCCATCCTCGCCAACGGGGCACTTATCCTCCCAAGCGACTTGCCGCCCCAGCTAAGAACGCCATCCTCTCCTCCTCGGTCGGGCAGTGTGCTCGTCGGAGATATGGATGAAATCCAACGCCGTGCAATCCTGGAGGCGTTGGCGAAGACCAATGGCAACAAGACACAAGCCGCGGCACTTCTCAGCATCAGCCGCCGCAATCTCATCTACAAACTTCGCGATTACGGCATGTGACCACTTGTCTCGCGTGCGGTGGAACAGAGACGAGACCTCGCTTTCTCGTTCTGCTCATGTCAGCCGTCACGCCCAATGGGCGCTCTTGCTCAGGGGGGCGGATGTTGTCCGGCCGCAGGCCGGCTTCCCTGCATCCTGCCGCCGGCTCAGTTCGCAAACGATTGCTTCGGACTCCCGTGCGGCAGTGGCGTTTCGGAGCGCGCTTGGCCTATGCTAGCGGCAGAACAGCGGCGAAACGCGGGAGCGAGTCATGGAACAATTTCACGGAACCACGGTGATTTCGGTCCGGAAGGACGGCATGGTCGCCTTGGGCGGCGACGGCCAGGTGTCCATCGGCGACACCATCATGAAGAGCAACGCAACGAAAGTGCGCCGGCTGGCCGACGGCTCGGTGATTGCGGGTTTCGCCGGCGCCGTCGCGGACGCCTTTGCCCTCTTCGAACGCTTTGAAGGCAAGCTCCAGGAGTACAACAAGAATCTCCTGCGCGCCGCCGTGGAACTGGGCAAGGTCTGGCGCACGGACAAGTACCTCCGACAGCTCAACGCGCTGCTGGCCGTCTGCGACAAGGAGAAGTCGCTGCTGATTTCCGGCAACGGCGAGATTATCGAGCCGGACGACGGGATCATTGCCATCGGTTCGGGCGGCGCGTACGCCCTCGCGGCGGCCCGCGCCCTGACAAAGCACTCCGGCCTCACGGCGGAAGAGGTGGTCCGCGAATCGCTCCTGATCGCGTCGGAAATCTGCGTCTATACGAACGACAGCATCAAAGTGGAGATTCTCTGAGCCGCCGGCCGGCAGCGCGACTATGCGCCCGCTGCCGACTGAGGCCGCGGGGACGAAAGGCGATGACGAACGCCGAATCTACGAGTTCTGCATCACTTTCGCGATGATGTTCGTCGTGGATTGGCCTTCGACGCCCGCAATAATCGCGATCTCGCCGCCGTAACTCTCCACGAGCCGCCGCTCTTCCTGGACGATCGTGTTGATCGTATAGTCGCCGCCCTTCGCATAGACATCGGGGTGAAGCGCATCGAGCAGGGGCATCGGCGTCTTGTCGTCGAAGATGATGATGTAGTCCACGCATTCCATCGCGGAGAGAACCAGCGCCCGGTCCTTTTCGTTCACGACCGGGCGTCCCGGACCCTTGTTCTCGCTCACGGACTTGTCGCTGTTCAGGCCCACCACGAGCACGTCGCCCTTCTGGCGCGCGTTGAGCAGATACGTAATGTGGCCGACATGCAGAATGTCGAAGCAGCCGTTCGTCCACACGACGCGCCTGCCCTCGCGCTTCAGCTTCTCGACGACGCGCTTCAGTTGCGGCAGCGTCTTCAGTTTCGCCGGGCCGGACTCCCCTTCGAGCGCGCCCGCCACCTCGTCATTGGAAACCGTCACGACGCCTTCCTGCACCACGGCGATGCCGGCCGCAAGATTTCCCAGGAAGGCGGCATCGCGCAGCGACCCGCCCGCGGCCACCGTGAGGATAATCGCGGCATCGACGGTGTCGCCCGCGCCCGTGACGTCCACCGCGCGCACCGGCCGGCTGATCGGAACGTCTTCCACCGAGCCGCCGCGCGAGAAGATTGTGATGCCCTGCGGCCCGCGCGTCACAAGCGCGTTCCTGGCGGACTGGACGAGGAATTCGCCTGCCTGACGCAGGGTTGCGTCATCAACGACCTTCACGCCCGCAGCCAGGCCGGCTTCCGCATCGTTCGGCGCCACAATGTCGATCTCATGAAACATGCCCGCGCGCTTGCGTGAGTCGGCAAGCGTGACAAGCTGATGCTGCTTCGCGCTCGCCACAATGGCGTCCAGCACCGGCTGGGTGATCACGGACGTGGCCTGATCCCCGATCAGGATCGCGTCCACTTCCGGCGCGAGCGCGCGGATCTGCTCGATGACCTTCTGCTCGGTCTCGCCCGAGATGGCCGCCGGCTTGGGCGTGTCCGTGCGCAACATCTCCTGGGTCGGGATGTTGTGCCCGCCCGCGCGCCACTTGCCGTACGTGTTCGTGGGACGCTCCGGATCAACGACGAGACAGGAGGTGTCCACGCCGCGCGCCGCAAATTCACGCCGGACGATGTCCGCGTTGCCGTCCGCCCCCACGACGCCGACCATGAAGACCTTGCCGCCCAGCGCCGCCGCATTGCAGGCGGCGTTGCCGCAGGCGCCCGGATTGTAGCGGCGCTGCTGCACCTCGAAAACGGGGATCGGCGCCTCGAGGCTGATTTCGGTGACCACACCAAAGACGTACTCGTCCAGGTAGATGTCCCCGACCGCCATGACGCGCACGCGTTTGAACTTCTCCAGCAGGTCCAGGTAGTGCTCTTTGTCCATTTCCTTGGCCTTTTCTTCCGTTTGAGGGGGGTGGACGGGATTGTAGCGGATGAAGCGCGCACAATCCAAACGCTTCACACGGATTTTCCCGTTTTGCTATGATGGGGCCTTGCGCAAGGAAACCCAGCGGAAAGGAGACTCCCGTCATGGCAGCGAAATTCACTATCGGTCTCGATTACGGCACGAACTCCGTGCGCGCGCTCGTCGTCAACGTGGACAGCGGCGAAGAGGTCGGAACCTGCGTCTTCGACTACCCTCATGGCGATGCGGGCATCATCCTGGACGCGAAGGATCCGAACCTGGCGCGGCAACATCCCGCGGACTACGTCGAGGGCGCCACGGCCGCCATCCGGGGAGCGCTCAAGGACGCGGCGGGGAAGAACGGGTTCGCCCCGGAGGCCGTCATCGGAATCGGCGTGGATACCACCGGCAGCACCCCGCTCCCGGTGGACGCGGACGGCGAGCCCCTCGCCTTCAAGGACGAATTCAGAAACAACCCGGCCGCGATGGCCTGGTTGTGGAAGGACCATACGGCCCACGAGGAAGCCGCCGAAATCACCACGCTGGCCAGGCAGATGCGGCCGCAATACCTCGCGAAATGCGGCGGCACCTACTCTTCCGAATGGTACTGGGCGAAGTTGCTGCGCTGCCGGCGCGTCGCACCGGAAGTCTTTCAGGCCGCGTACACCTGGGTGGAGTGCGCGGACTGGATTCCCGCCTTTCTCACCGGCACGAGCCATCCTTCGCAGATCAAGCGATGCATCTGCGCGGCCGGGCACAAAGCCATGGCCAACCCCACGTGGGGCGGCTATCCCGACGGCGCCTTTCTCGTGGCCTTTGACGAGGAACTCGGACGCATCCGCAAGTCCCTGCCCAGCTCGCTCTATTCAGTGAAGGACACTGCCGGACAACTTACGGCGGAATGGGCGAAGCGGCTGGGACTCCCTGAAGGCATTCCCGTGGCGGTGGGCGCCTTTGATGCGCACCTCGGCGCCGTCGGCTGCGGCATCACGCCGGGCGTGCTCACAAAAATCGTCGGAACCTCCACCTGCGACATGATGGTTGCCCCCATGAGTGCCGGGCTCCCGGACATCCCCGGACTCTGCGGCATTGTCCCCGAATCCATTCTTCCCGACTCCTTCGGCCTGGAAGCGGGCCAGTCCGCCTTCGGCGACATCTACAACTGGTTCGTGAACTACCTTCAGCCGGGCGGCGCACAGAACGGCTCGCACGAAGCCCTCACCGGCGGCGCCGAAAAACTGAAACCCGGCGAAAGCGGCCTGCTCGCCCTCGATTGGCACAACGGCAACCGAACCGTGCTCGTGGACCCGCGCCTGAGCGGGATGATGCTCGGCATGTCGCTGCACACCACGCCCGCCGAGATCTACCGCGCGCTCATCGAAGCCACCGCCTTCGGCGCCCGCGTCATCATGGAGCGCTTCGAGGAATACGGCGTGAAGGTCGAACGGGTCGTCAACTGCGGCGGCATCGCCATGAAGAACCCGCTCGTCATGCAGATCCTCGCGGATGTCTTCAACCGCACGATGGAAGTGGCGCGCAGTTCGCAGACCTGCGCGCTTGGCTCCGCCATGGCCGGCGCCGTCGTCGCCGGGCGCCACGCGAGCTTCGCCGAGGCCACGAAGGCCATGACGGGCATCCAGGCCACGAAATACACCCCCATTCCGGAAAACGTCGCGGCCTACGCGCGCCTCTTCGCCCTGTACAAGCAGGTCCACGACGCTTTCGGCACGAAGTCCTATGCCGAGAACCTCGGCAACGTGATGAAGGACCTGCTCGCGCTGCGAGACGAGGTGCGGCGTTGACAAACTGGCCTACACAGCCCCGGGAGTATCGCCATGCGAAAAGAATCCCTTGATTTCCTGAAGAAACTGCTGGCCACGCCGAGTCCCTCGGGCTATGAGGCGGAGATCCAGAAGATCTGCAAGGCCTACGCGAAGCCGTTTGTGGACGAAATCTACAAGGACGTCCACGGCAACCAGTATCACGTCCGGAACAAGGAGGCGGCGGTCCGCGTGATGCTCGCGGGGCACATCGACGAAATCGGCCTGATGGTCAACACGATCGACGAGAAGGGATTCATCGGTTTTGTGCCGATCGGCGGCGTGGATTCGGCCGTGCTCGGGGGACAGCGCGTTATCGTGCATGGCGAGAAGGGCGGCGTGCCCGGCGTCATCGGCCGCAAGGCGATCCATCTCACGCCCGAGAGCGAACGTAACAAACCGCTCGAGATGCACCAGATGTGGGTGGACATCGGCGCGAAGAACAAGCGCGACGCCCAGAAGCTCGTGGCCATCGGCGACCCCATCACGATCGACGCTGGCTACCTGGAACTCCGCGACAACAAGGTCGTTGCGCGGGCCTTCGACGATCGCATCGGCGCGTTCGTCTGTCTCGAGGCGATGCGCCTGATCGCGCGCCGCGCGCTGCATGTTGCGGTCTACTGCGTCACCACCGTGCAGGAAGAAATCGGCCTGCGCGGCGCCATCACGAGTTCCTACGGCTGCCATCCGCAGGCGGGCATCGCCGTGGACGTCGGCTGGGCGACGGACCATCCCAAGGGCGAAGGCGAACGCTATGGCCAAATCAGCATCGGCGGCGGACCCATCATTGACCGCGGACCGAACATCAACCCGGTCGTCTACAAGGGCCTGATCAGCACGGCGAAGAAGCACCGCATCCACGTCCAGCACGTGGCCGCGCCGCGCGGCACCGGCACCGACGCCAACGCCATGCAACTGAGCCGCGGCGGCGTCGCCACGGCCCTCGTGGGCATTCCCAACCGCTACATGCACACCCCGGTCGAACTTGTGTCGCTCAAGGATGTCGAAGACGCCGCCAAACTCATCGCGGAATGGGTTTGCGCGCTGCCCAAGAATCCGAGTTTCATTCCGTGACATGCGGGTGAGAAACGGATGAAGATCTGCTAGAATTAGGACAGAACAGAGGTGCAAACATGACCTACATCGGCCACATCGAGAATGGCTCCGTTGTGCTTGATGTTCCTGTCTTGTTGCCGGAAGGGTCCTCCGTTTGCGTGCGCGTCATGTCGCAGCCGGCGGGCCCTGCTCCAGCGCATGCGGCTCGCCGGAATTGGAGGGGGGCCTACAGGAATTCCGGTCCTGTTCCCAACAACGATGATATCGCGCAAATGCGCCGCGAAGCATGGCCCAGCACATGACGCTCCTGGCCGACACCCATGCGGCCATCTGGTATCTTTGAGATCCGGACCGTCTTTCTTCTCCAGTCCTCGCCGCAATGGACTCGGCAGCACAAAGCGGCGAGAAGATTGGAATCTCGAGCATCACGTTGTGCGAGACCCTCTACCTCGCCGAGAAGGGCCGAATCAGAAATGATGCGCTGGCACTAATGATTGATGCGATCGAGGCGCAGGATGCTTTGTTCGAGGAAATCCCCCTGAATTCAGACATCGTGCTCCAGATGGAACGCATTCCCAGGGAAGTCGTACCCGATCTGCCCGACCGCATCATAGCGGCGACGGCATTGTCCGTTAATCTGCCGTTGCTCACCAGGGACGCGCGGGTACAGCGTTCGGGCGTTCGCATCATCTGGTGATGCGCCCTGCGCCTTCCGATATTGTTAAGGCGAAGAGTCTCGCTTCTCATGAGCCTCAGGCTTCGGGATCATTTCCACTTCTTGATGAACTCGTCACGGTCCACGCCGGGTTTCGTTCGGCCGAGCGCAGACTTGCCGTCCGCGGGCACGCGCTTGCCGGTGATTTCGTTGAGCGCAAGTGCGAGCCGAAGCGTGACGTACTGCGAGGATTCCTCGCGGAAGAGCTTCATCAACTGCTTCGCATCCTTTTTCGTGGCCGTGCCTGAAATTGCGAAGGCCGCCCGTTCGCGGACGAGCGGCGGCGCTTGCTGGTCTTTAACCACTGCCAGAGCGGTCTTGAACGCCTGCTCCGCCGGTGCGTGCAAGTGCAGCGCCCCCATGAGGCGCACCCGGGTCTTCACCTCCTGCGCCGGATCGAGTACGGCCTTTGCCGCGGCGTCGGCCATGCCCGGGGCCAGGGCAATCTCCTGCGCGCGCGCGGCTTCGCGCCGCACCGTCAGGTCCGGATCGTTCAGCGATTTCGCCAAGGCCGCCGCGGACTCCGACGATCCGAGGCTGCGCAATGCGGACGCGGCCGCCTCGCGCACCGCCGCATCGCTCTCCGCAAGACAGGATGCCAGTCCGGACACTGCGGGCCCATAGCACATCGCGCCGAGGTCGTGGATCGCGTTCACCCGGGCCTCGCCCTGGGCGGACTGCAGCGCCGCCAGCGCCGCCTTGGGCGCGGCCTCGTCTTTCCACTGAATGACGTAATCAATCTGCTCGAACTGCTGCTTCTCCTTCGACCACGCGAACGTGCGGAACCAGACGCGGTCCTCGCCCATGTGAACCACCGTATACGTCGGTTTCTCGAAGGCCTCGCGGTCGTCGGTCACCGCGCTGATCCGCGTGGGGAAGTTCGCATTGATGTCGCCGCCGTTCACCACATAGAGGCAGCCGTTGCGGTCGTCGCGCTGGCCCGCGCGCAACGCGTACATCCGCTCGTAGATGTGCGTGTGGCCCGCAATGTCGAGCACCACGTTATGCCTATCAATCGCCTGGGCCAGGTCCTTCTGGCTCTCCCCCTCCTCCTCGCGGCTGCCGCCCGGATCATAGTAGCCCGTGCAATAGACCGGGAAGTGCTGCGCCACCACGCGGTACGGCTTCTTGGACTGCGGCAGATCCTGATCCAGGAAGCCTGCCGCGCCCTGCGTCTTCTCAAAGGAAACCAGCACAAAATGGGAGTTCCCCCAATCGAACGCCGCGTACGGCTCGCCCGCCCCCGGCAGTTCGTGATACTTGCCGAACCAGTCGTTTTCCGGGTCCGAGCTCTGCGAACCTTCGTGATTCCCCCGCGCCGTCACCACCATCACCTGCCCCGAAACCTTCTCGAAGCGCTGGAAGTGTTCCGGCCACAACTGATAATCGTGGCCCTTCAGCACGAGGTCCCCCACGTTGATGAAGAACTCGGGGTTCCATTGCGCCGCGTGCTCGATGGCCTTCTGGCTCTGCGCCACGTCCCAGCGCCGCGAATCGCCCACCACCACGAACGTAACCGGCCGCTCCGCGCCCGGCGCCGTCTTGAACGTGTTCTCCCGAACCGCCGCTCCCGCGCGCACCCGGTAACTGTATTCCGTTTCCGGCGCGAGCCCGGTCATGCGCACGCGATGGATGATCTGACCCGCCTCGCCCATTGCCTTCTTGTCGAAATGCCCCTTCAGTCCAAACTCCACGACGCCCGTGTCCGCCTCCGTCGTCTCCCAGATCAGCGTGGCCCCGTCCTTCGTCACATTGTTCAGCTGCGGGGGAATATGAAACTCCTGCGCCGCCTGCGCCCACGCGGCAAACAACAAGGCCGCCAGCAGCAGAACGCCGGTCCATTTCGCTTCGGATACTCTCTTCATCGGTGCTTCCTTCTTGTGCCCATGCCGACACTATACTCAAACGCCTGCCTTGAACGACACTTAACGTCATGGACCCCGCCTGACATTCCAGGGGTTTCAACGCCAAGCGGGGCTCGACCGCTCCGCCCCACCTGTGAATCGCACATGAGGGGCAGACAAATCGCGCGAATCCTGCTTCGCTCAAGCGACGCCAGGATGCCCGCCGCAGGCCCGGGACGAAGACGCCGCACCCTCGGTCGTGTCCGACCAGTCGCGCGTAAGGGGGCGGGCGTCAGTGTTGTGGGCGGAATCCCTCCGTGCTCCTACTCTGCCTTTTCGATCTGCTCCGCGTATTTCCGGTAGAGCCCCCGGAACTGATGATAGGTTAATCCGAGCAGGCTTGCCGCGCGCCGCTGGCTGAAACGCGCCTGGCGCAAGGCGCGCCGGATCAGGCCAAGTTCGAATTCCGCCACCGCCTCCTCGAAATGCCGTACGGATTCCTCCCCGCCACCGGCCGCGGAGGCCGACCGCACCGGCGGCCGCTCCGGAAGCACATACGGCGACACGAACGGGTCGAACACAACCTGCTCGATGAGTCTTGATTCCGCCTGATACACCGCGCGCTCGATCACGTTCTTCAATTCGCGCACGTTTCCCCGCCACGGATGCGCCTCGAGTTCCGCCAACACCGCCTCCGAGAACTCCGGCGCTTCCTCCCTGCCCAGTTCCACCGCCATCCGCGCCGCGAAGTGCCCGGCCAGCAGCGGAATGTCCTCGGTTCGTTCGCGCAGCGGCGGCAGATGCAGCACTTCGAAAGACAGCCGGTCCAGCAGATCGCGCATGAAGCGCCCCGCTTCGGACAGGGCCAGCAAATCCGCGTTCGTGGCGCCGACGATCCGCACATCCACGCGAACCGCCTCGGAGCCGCCCACGCGCTCGAAGCTCCCGTATTCAACCGCACGCAGAATCTTCTCCTGCACCTCCAGCGGAATATGGCCCAACTCGTCCAGGAAAAGCGTCCCGCCGTCCGCCGCCTCAAAGCGCCCTTTGCGCCGCATCGTCGCCCCCGTGAACGCCCCCGGTTCGTGGCCGAACAGCTCCGACTCGATCAGCGTCGGCGTCAGCGCCGCACAGTTCAGCGCCACGAAGGGTTCCTCCCACCGCTTCGAGAGGTAGTGCAAACGCTTCGCGGCCAATTCCTTGCCCGTCCCGCGCTCCCCGAGAATCAGCACCGGACGCTCCACCGGCGCCACCCGCGACAGCCGCTCCTCAAAGGTCAGAAAGGCCTCCGACTGCCCCAGGGCCTGAACGATTTCGATGTGCTCGGTGCGGTGGATCATTTTTCCTGTTCCCAGGCAGGTTCTCCCAAGGATCTGTTGAATCGGTGTTTATTTTACCTTATCTGCGCTAAAAATACCATCTTGGCGTTTTTATGACCAACTTAAGGTGCGCCTTCAAAAGGCGATGGAACCCGGAAGGCCTTGCTATGCATAAACATACTCATAAGAAAGCTCTTGGCACGGCGTTTGCAATACCCATGGCGCAAGTGGCCGCGCAGGAGCGGAAGGGAGAATCGGACCATGATACAGGCAGTTGAACGGATTCGGGAACGCCGGACCCCCGTGGCGGGGTGCGTGGCGTACCGCCTGGAATCCGGCGACACAGGACGCGCCGCGTGGCTGAATGTCAGCCGGGTCGGCGCCGCCCTGCGCCTTGGGCGCTACCTGCGCCCGGGCAAGCGCCTGTGCCTGCGGTTCGCCTCTCCCCTCCCGGCCGGTGGGACCGTCGAGTTGCCCGCCCGAGTCGTCTGGTGCCGTCCCGTTGCGGGCGGCGTCGAGTTCGACGCGGGGCTCGTGGTCCGCCGGGACACTCCGGAAGCGGCGCTGGCTTTCGCGGCGCTGGGCTACGCGGCCCAGCGCAGGGCGAATGTTTCGCCCCAGTGGACAGTAGTAAGACAACGAGAAGACGGAATGCGATTCGCGCACGCCGTCTAGGAGGCAAACGCGCCATGGGTATTTTCACACGTGTTCGGGACATTATCAGCGCGAACATCAATGCGATGCTCGACAAGGCCGAGGACCCGGAGAAGCTGGTGAAGCTGATGATCCGGGAGATGGAAGACACCCTCATCGAGATCAAGGCGAACTGCGCCGGGTCCATGGCCACGCAGAAGAAGATCCAGCGCGAGATGGCCTCGATGCTCGATCTCGCGAAGACCTGGGACGGCAAGGCCTCGCTGGCGGTGGACAAGCACCGCGAGGATCTCGCCCGCGAAGCCCTGCTCGAGAAACGCCGCTTTATCGAGCGCGCCGAGGCCCTCGAGAAGGAACTCGATCAGGCCAAAGACCTGGTCACTCAATATCAGAGCGACATCGTCCAACTCGAGGACAAGCTCGCCGCCGCCCGCGAAAAACAACGCCTGCTCGTCCAGCGCCACCGCCAGGCCCAGGATCGCAAGCGCAAGGAAAACGGCATCCGCCGCTTCGACACCTCCGACGCCGTCCAGCGCTTCGAGGAATTCGAGCACCGCATCGACCGCATGGAAGCCGAGGCGGATCTCGTCAACTATGCCCGCAAGCCCCCCCTGAAAGACCAGTTCGATGCGCTTGAAGCCGACACGGAAATCGAGCGTGAATTGGCCGAACTCAAGGCCCGGAAAACCGCCCAGCAGTAACCGCCGGCACCCGGCCACCCCCTACCTGCAAGGAGACACAGCATGAGTTGCGCCTATGAATCCTCGTCCCGCGGTTTGTACCGCTCCCGCCAGGGCATCTTCTTCGGCGTCTGCCGGGGCATCGCGGACCACCTCAACTTCTCCGTGTTCTGGACGCGCACCCTCGTGGTCATCGCGTTCATCTTCACCGGCTTCTGGCCGGTCGGCGCGCTCTACCTGCTCGCCGCCCTGCTCATGAAGCGCGAGCCCAACTGCGCCTTCGAGGACGACTATGCCGGGGCCACCGGACACTTCCGCCGCACCTTCGACAACCTGGATCAGCGCCTGCAGCACCTCGAGGCCGTGGTCACCGACCGCGCCCGCGACTGGGACCGCCGCCTTTACAACGGATAACCGTCTCCGCATCGTTCGGAGTATAGTGGAGCGGTGCGCACCGCGTGGAACTGGAAGGAACACCCGATGTCAGCGATAGGCATACCCCTTACGGCAGGACTGACCAGCATGATTGCGATTATCTCCGTCATCACTGTGTTCGCAACGCTGCTTGCGGGCCTGACGATCATCTGCTGGACAATCGTCCGGCTCCTGGGCGGCGGACGCTACAAGGCCGCCTCGGCCGACGAGTCCCGCCTCATCCAGGAGCTCTATCACGGCTTCGAACGCATGGAACGGCGCGTCGAGGCCCTCGAAACACTTCTGTTGGATCAAGACGCCAGAGGGCCCCGCTCATGAGTAACTTCGCACAGGGCCGGCCCGGCGGTCCCTACCGCGCGCGCAACGGCGCCTTCCTCGGCGTATGCCACGGGCTCGCGAACTATTTCGATTGGCCGGTGCACGTGGTCCAATTGGGGTTCTGCGTGGCGGCCGGCTTCACCGGCGTCTGGCCGACCGCCGTCGCCTATGTCATCCTCGCCTTGCTGATGAAGCCCGAACCCGTCCTCCCCTTCCAGAACACCGGCGAGGCCGAGTTCTACCACTCCTACACGAGTTCCAGAGGCATGGCGCTCCAGCGGCTGAAGCAAACCATGGACAACCTCGACCGCCGCCTCCAACGCATCGAGAATATCGTCACCACGCGCGGCTACGATTGGGATCGCCGCTTCAACGGCAGCGGAGGGAAATGACAATGGACCCGAATACAACTGTCTTTTTCACAACGATGATGCTCGTCATATTTGGAATCACCATTGCCAAGCTCGTCGTGAGCGCCCGGACCGCCGGCGTGGCAAACAACAAGGGACCCGGCGCCCTCGTCAAACGCGAGGAACTGGAGGAGATCTCCGCCCGGCTGGCGCGCATGGAAGACCGGCTCGGCAACCTTGAAACGATTATCACCGACCGCAACCGGGGCTGGGACGAACGCCTGAGCGGCCAACGGGAGGCGCATGTATGAGCGCATGGACCCGTGACGGCGCAGACGCCATCGGTCGGGAGGACAAGAACCATTAACCGGGGAGACGAGTTGCGATGGAATTCTGGACCTTTGTCTTGATTTGTGCGCTGGGCGGCATGGTGCTCGAAGCCTACCGCGCCCGCCTCAAGCATATCGAGAACCGCGCCAAAACGGATGAAGACACGACCGGCATAATCGACCGTCTCAACCGCATCGAGCAGCGCCTCTCCAACCTCGAAACCATCGTCATCGAGCGCGATCGGCACCGCGAATTCGACCGGGCCTTATAACCGCCCTTTTCCAGTACCCTCCCACTCGGGGAAGCCCCTTACGTCTCCTTCGGGGCTTCCCCCTCGTTGCACCTCGCCACCTTGGAATCCTTCCTCACGCGACGGCGCGAAACGCGCGAAGCCCGGTTGGGTCGCTAAGCCTGGCCAACACAATAGCCGTCTTCCGTCGGGGGAACGGCGTCCGGACAGGCATGATACCCGCCGGAGTTGAAGAACTGGATTAAGCGGAGGAGTTCACTCAGGTCAATGAGCCAATCCTGGGGATTGTAGTCACACCCGTGTGGGGCGCACGCGTGGCTGGTGCTTTGTCCCGGGTCTGGCGTATAACCGTCTTCGGTCCCGGCAAGACAGTAGATGAACCCCGACGGATTGCCCGGAATATTCCTGGCGTTAAAGAACTGAATCACCCGAAGCAGTTCCGTGAGATCGATCAAATTGTCTGCATTCTGATCCGCAGTGTAACCTTCCCCTTCCCCTTCCCCTTCCCCTTCCCCTT
>CAILVY010000184.1 GCA_903837785.1 Candidatus Hydrogenedentota bacterium | reverse complement strand
GGCTGGTCGCAACCGTCCTGACCATCGCAACGATCACCTTGGTGCGCGATCCACAGGGGGAACAGCGTGAAACGATCCACTCGACTTTACGCGCTCGCGGCGCCCTCTTCTCATACACCGCCCCACGCCGGGTCCGGTCGATTCCGCTGGTCGGCGGAATTATATCAGACCTTCTCTACGAGTGCGGTGTCATGGAGTTCTCGGGTATCTTGGCTATCGATGATCCTGTCGAGAACGAGGACCTACAAGTGTTGTCGGGTTACAAGAGCCTGACGGACATCACACTTGAGAAGAGCAAGGTTACAGATGCAGGCATCAAGCACCTGATCAGCATCCCGAACCTGAGATGGGTCAATATGAATGGTTGCCAAGTGACTGACGCTTCCATCCGGGACATTATCCGTATCCCCCGTCTTGAAGTGTTGTTCATCGAGAAGACGGAAATCACAGAAAGAGGAGTCGACTTGCTGCGCAGGGCGCTGACAGGATGCAGCATCCACGAAACCAAGAAGCCCAACCAAGCGTCCCAGGTTCCGGCTCGCAAACTCGCCGATCCTCAGCACTGATGTTCGAACATGAAAAGGAAATCATTGTCGTCCCACAGACTCTGAAGAAAAAGAAAGCTGGAATGTGTCTCTGGGACCTGCCATCCGGCAGGTATGCAAAAAGTCCATAAACACATTCCAGCAGGGCACGGGTACACTATCTTGAAGCAGTTGTGCAATCTGATTCCGGGGGGCATGGTCGCCGAAGTGGCGCACACGCACGGGGTGGATGCGCGCAGTCGCAGCTTCACTCCGTGGAGTCACGTGGTGGCACAGATGTACGCGCAGGTGACGCACGCGATCGGGTTGAACGACGTGTGCGACTCGCTTCGCATGAGCGAAGGCGTTCTGGCGACAGTGCGCGGGGCGACGGCGCCGAGCCGCAACAACTTCAGTCACGCCAACAAGGTTCGCAACAGTGCCATGGCCGAGGCACTCTACTGGCGGATGATGGAGCACCTGATGCTTCAGAGCCCCGGCTTTGCCAAAGGCAAGGTGCGGCGGGGGTACTTGCGACGATTTCGCACGGCAATTCACGCCATGGATTCGACGACGATTCAACTGGTAGCCAACTGCATGGACTGGGCGAAGCATCGCCGGCGTAAGGCGGCTGCCAAGTGCCATCTGCGGCTGAATCTGCAAAGCCTCCTGCCGGCATGCGCCATTATCGACACCGCGAAGTTCCACGACAACACCAAGGCCCATGGCCTTTGCGCAGGGCTCAAAGACGGGGAAATTGCGGTGTTTGACAAGGCGTACATCGATTTCGACCACCTGTACGAACTGACCACGAGGGGCGTGTTCTGGGTCAGTCGGGCCAAAGACAACATGCAGTACCGGGTGGTCGAACGACTCCAGAGTACCGAAAACCCCAGGGTTCTTTGCGATGAGGTGATCGAGCTGACGGTGGAGAAGTCGCAGCGGGAATACCCTGAGCGGTTGCGCCGTGTGGTGGCGCTGGTGGAAGTGGACGGCAAGGACGTTGAGTTGGTCTTCCTGACCAACAACTTCACGTGGAGCGCGTGGACCGTGGCGGAACTCTACCGTTGCCGGTGGGACATCGAGGTGTTCTTCAAGGAGATCAAGCAGACACTCCAACTGACCGATTTCCTTGGGCACAGCGCCAACGCCGTGCAGTGGCAGGTATGGATGGGTCTGTTGGTGCATCTTCTGTTGCGCTATCTGGCGTGTCTGCACTCCTGGCAGCACAGCTTCACGCGCTTGTTTACCGTGGTGCGGGCAGTGTTGTGGCGGCGCTGGCATCTGGGTGAGTTGCTCGATTCCTATGGGACAGCCAAACCACCCGGCCGCATCTGCGGCCAACCTGAACAGGCCTATTTGCCGGGATTGGCATGAACTCTGTGGGACAGCCATATGCACGGTACAGCGCAGCCGGGCCGCCAGTTAGGCGCCCCATCGGAAATGCTCTCCTCGGGTTACCAACCCATTCTCGAACAATTCAGCCCCTCTCCGCCGAGAAAGGAAGGACTGTGGGATGACAATGAAAT
>CAILVY010000183.1 GCA_903837785.1 Candidatus Hydrogenedentota bacterium | reverse complement strand
GGCAGGCGAAGTTTCAGGCGCTCCATGCGGTCCCGGACTTCGGCCGAGGCGGTGGACATGTTGACGTTGCTCTCGAAGCGCAGATTCACGCTGCAGCCGTTGCTGTTCGAGAAGGTGCTGATGCGCTTCAGGCCGGGAATCGTGCGGAATTCGCCTTCGGCGGGAATGGCCACCTCGTTCTCGACCTGTTCCGGCGTGGCGCCGGGATAGGGAATGAAGCATCGGATAAAGGGGAAGTCCATCTCGGGGAGGAACTTCACGGGCATGCGGTAACAGGCGATGATGCCGACGCCGACAATCGACACGAGCACCATCAGCACCGTCACGGGATGCCGCATGGAGAACGATGGCAGGGAGAATTTCACTTTTTGTCCCGTCCGCCGAAGAGGTCATACACTACGGGAATGATGACCAGGGTCAGGACCGTGGCCACCGAGAGGCCGGCAATAACCGTAATGCCCAGGGGCTTGCGCAGTTCCGAGCCGTCGCCGCCGCTCAGCGCCATCGGCACCGCGCCGATGATCGTCGTGATCGCGGTCATCAATACGGGGCGGAAGCGCACGAGGCCCGATTCGTAGATGGCCTCGCGGCGCGTGCGCCCGCGCTGCCGAAGCTGATTCGCGTAGTCCACGAGCAGCATGCTGTTGTTGACGACAATGCCCACGAGCAGGATGCCGCCCATGAAGACCGCGATGCTCAACGGCATCGACAATACGTAGAGCACGTCAATGACGCCGATGAAGCCGAGCGGAATCGTGAACATGATCAGGGCGGGCTGTATCAGCGATTCGAACTGGCAGGCCATCACGACGTAGACGAGGAAGATCGACAGCAGCAGCGCGAACATCAGGCTGCCGTAGGAGGTCTGGAGTTCGCGATTCTGGCCGCCCAGAATGAAGCTGACGTCTTCGGGCTTCTCCACCTTCGCCACGCGTTTCTCGATCTCCCGCGATACGCTGCCCAGGTCAAAGCCTTCCACGTTGCCCTGAATGATGACCACCTGCCGCTGGTCAATGCGCCGGATCTCGCTCGGGCCGTCCTGAACGGAAATCCTGGCCACGGAAGACAAGGGGATGGGCGGCGTGCCGTCCACGACCGACACGGAGCGCAGGTCCTGCACGCTGCGCAGGCGCTCCTGATCCGAACGCACGCGGATGTCGATGCGTTCCCCGCCCTGGCTGAAGCGCGTGGCCACGTCGCCCTGGACCTCCGTGCGCAGCTTCTGCGCCACCTGGATCGGCGAGAGGTTCTTCGAGGCAAGGAGGTCGCGGTCCAGTTCGATGATCACCTCGGGATAACCGCGTTTCACGCTCAATTCCGCGTCCTTCAGCCCGGGGATGTCGCGCACCACCTCGAGGGCGCGCTGGCCAACGAGTTTCAACTCCTCGGAATCGTCGCCGCGGATTTCCAACTGCACCGCGGTCTTGAAACTGAACAACGTGGGAAAGGTGAACGTGATCTGTTCGGAGGAGACAGCCGTAATCTGGTCGCGGAGCTCGGCGACGATCTCGTCCTGATGTTTCGCGTTCAGGCCCGGATCCTTTAACAGCACGTTGAATTGGGCAATATTCTCGCCGCGCTCAACCTTGGTACTGCCTTTCTCGACGCCAATCTCGACGCCCACGGACGCCACGCGCGGATTCGCAAGGGCGATGCGTTCGATCTTGTCCGCCAGCTTCTCGGTTTCTTCCAGGCGCGTTCCCGGCGGCGCCTGCATGCGAATGCTGAATTCGCCCTGCTTCAGCGGCGGGATCAATTCGCGGCCCAGGCTCTTCGTGAGATGCCAGGAATGCGCGGCGAGGCCAAACATGATCAGCAGTACGACCGGCCCGAACTGGAGCGACAGGCGCAGCAGCTTCGAGTAGAAGTAACGAACACCCAGGAAGACGACATTGAACGCGGCCAGGGGCGGCCACGAGATGAGCCGGAAGATCCCGCCCGCCAGCCAGAACACGCCCAGGATCACGATTGCGACGATGAAGAGCAGGAGGAGAACGATCGTCGAAATGGCGGTGATCAGGAACTGAAGCAGATACAGCACCACCACAAACGGTAGCGACAACAGCCCAACGAGCGAGGTGATGAGGTTGCGCAGGCTGAATCCGCCGCCCATCGCCCGAAGGGACTTCAGGGCCGGCCCAAACGCCTGCGCGGCCGATTCCTTGACGCTGCTGCCCACGTAGCGCAGGCTGATGGGGACCATGGCCGCGATGGCCCGGACACGCCCGCCCGCGCCCTCGCGCATGGCAGTCCGATATGCGCGCAGGAACCAAATCCGGTCCGGGTCCCCTTTCATCTTGAAGCGGCCGAGGGAGGCGAGCATGGGGTCGAGATAGAGCGCGACGATCAGCGAGGCCAGGATCGAGAAGGTCATCGTGAACCCGAAGTGCCCGAAGATCTGCCCCGCCACGCCCTGCACAAACGCAATGGGCAGGAACACGACGACATTCGTGACCGTCGTGGAAATGTCCGCGGCGATAATCTCCTTGACGCCCCGCTCGATGGCGTCCATGCCGGTGTCGCCCTCTTCCGTGCAGCGGTAGATGCTCTCGAGCACGATGATCGAGTCGTCCACGAGATGTCCGACCGCCAGCGCGAGGCCGCCCAGCGACATGACGTTCAGCGTGATGCCCCACATGTACATGGGCATGAACGTGGCGATCAGCGAAATCGGGATCGCCAGGCCGATGATGATCGTCGTGTTCAGCTTCCGCAGGAACAGATAGATGATGAGCAGGGCCAGGACGCCGCCTATCACGGCCGAGCTCTGCGCTTCCTTGATGGCGCCCTTGATGAAGCGGGATTGATCGCTGATCAGGGTGAATTCCGCATCCTTGGGCAGGCGCGAGCGGATCATCTTGGTCAATTGATCCAGCGTGCCGCTCCGCTCGACGGTGCCATGCTCCACGTTGGCCGTCTGGGCCTGCGACAACAACTTGTTGAAGCGCTCGCTGAGGGAAAGCTCACGGGGGAAACCAAACACATCGCGCAGCCTGTTGCAGACGATAACCGTGTTTGCGTCGCCCTCCTTGAAGATGTCCATGGCGACGGATTCTTTGCCGTTGATGTGCACGATGGTTTCGCGCTGCTTCTCGCCGACAACGACATCGGCCACGTCCGAGAGCATGACTTTCTGGCCCTTGGCCGAGGCGACGATGGTCCCGCCGATTTCGCGCGGATCCTTGAACTCGTTGAGCGTCCGCACGAGGTATTCGGTCTTGCCTTCGCGCAGGCGTCCGCCCGAAAGGTTGATGTTCTGCTGGGCGAGTCCGTTGACCACGTCGGACAGGGAAACGCCGATATCCTTGAGGCGCTCCGCATCGACGCGGACCTGGATTTCCTGCTGCCGGCCGCCCTTGACCAGGACCTGCGCGATGCCGTTCTGGGCTTCGAGATCGCCTTTCACGTGCCGCTCCGCGGATTCGCGGATGGCCGTGAGTTCCTTCGTTTCCAGTTCCAGCCGCTTGGCCTCGTCGGTCACGTCGTCAAAACTGCTTCCGGAGATCGCCAGGCGCATCACGGGATCCAGCGAGGGGTCGTAGCGCAGGATGATGGGCTTCTCGGTCACTTCCTTGGGCGCATCAAAGAGGTCAAGGCGATCCCGCACCTCCTGCAGCGCGAGGTTCATGTCCGTGCCCCAAGTGAATTCGAGCACAATCTCCGAGATGTTCGGCGTGGACACGCTACTGATCTCGACCAAGCCGCTGACAATGCTCAGCGCCTCTTCGAGGGGGCGCGTGACGAGCTTCTCGACCTCTTCCGGGGCCGCGCCCTCGTACTCCGTGCGCACGGTCAAGGTGGGGTACGAGATGTTGGGCATCAGATTGATCGGCAACTGCTGATAAGACTTCCAGCCGAAGACGATCAGGGTGATGAAGAACATCGTGACGGCCACGGGCCGCCGAACCGCAACACGATATTTCTTTGTCGGGGTGGTTTGGCTCATGTCGATGGGTGGAGGCGCAGGTGCCCCCCGCGAGCGCATCTTTCTTAAAGTGTTGCGGACTAAGCCCTTGCAAAAAGCGGCACCCAGCCCGCGCCCCGCACCGCTCCTTGGAACTACAGATGAGACGACCGCATGTTACATTCAAACCTCGGGGTATAGACCCGGATATCCCGCAAATCGTTTCATCAACGACGCTTAGTCTAGCATTCCGGCGCTCCGGATGACAAAGTCCGGTGACGCCTAATGCTTCATCGCGGGAACGGGCCCGAGACCGCTTTCGAACTCCTGCATACGCTTCTCGAGACCCTGCATCAACTCCGGGTGTTGTCCGGAGCGATCGCTGCTCTCCCCGGGGTCCTCCTCCAGATTGAACAGCACGGCCGGGTGTTCCACCGGCTTGCCATAGACGCTGCCTTTGAAGGCGCGCTTGAGCTTCCACGGCCCGGAGCGCACCGCTTCGAGCTTGTCCGCATTGAAGTAGAAGAACTCGTCGCCGTCGCGGCGCCCCGTTCCCCGCAACACGCCCGAGAGGTCGCGGCCGTCGAAAACCCGGTCCCTGGGCAGGGTTCCGCCGGCCAACTGCACGAACGTGGGCAGGAGGTCCAGCGTGGCCGCGGGCGCATGCTCGACCCGGCCCGCGGGAATGTGTCCCGGCCAGCGGAAGATGCCCGGTTCGCGCATGCCGCCTTCGAACGTGGTGCCCTTCCCCTCGCGCAGCGGACCGGCACTGCCGCCGTCCGGCCCTTTCACGAGCCAGGGGCCGTTGTCGCTGCTGAAGACCACGAGGGTGTCTTCGTCCAGTCCGTTCTTCTTGATGGCGTCGAGAATCGTGCCAACGCTCCAGTCGATTTCCTCGATGACGTCGCCGTAGAGGCCGCCCGCGGACTTCCCCCGGAAGCGGTCCGAGCAATGAATCGGCACGTGCGGCATGGAATGCGCCACGTAGAGGAAGAACGGCTTGTCCTTCGAGCGCTCGATGAAACGCACGGCCTCCTCGGCATAGTGCTGCGTCAACAGGTCCTGGTTCGCCGGCTGTTCGGCGATTTCCTCGTTGCGCATCAGCGGCAGCGGCGGATCGCCCCGCTTCTCCACGAACATGTCGTTGCTGTACGGGAGGCCGAAGTAATAGTCGAAGCCGTGCCGGGTCGGAAGATAGGGCGGCAGGTGACCGAGATGCCATTTTCCGATGCAGCCCGTGGCATAGCCAAGGCCCTTGAGCGCCTCCGCGATCGTGAGGTCCCCGGCGTCCAGTCCGTCCTTCGACTGCGGAAACAGGACGCGCGTGATGCCGCTGCGGATGGGGTAGCGTCCGGTCAGGAGCGCCACGCGGGATGGCGAACAGACCGGGGCCGCGCAGTAGAAATCCGTGAAACGCATTCCTTCCGCCGCCATGGCATCGAGCCGGGGCGTCTTGATCTTCTCCGCGCCATAGCACCCCAGGTCGCCGTAACCGAGGTCATCGCAGAAGATGACCACGAAATTGGGCGGGCGCTCCGCCTGGACCCGCCGGGGCAGCAGTCCCGCCCCCAAGGCCAGCCCCATTCCGCCCAGCAGTGCCCTGCGTGTAATCTGCTGCATGACCGCCTCCCGCGTTTTGTATCGGCTCATTCTACCCGCCCCCCTGCCCCGCGGCAAGCCCCGCCTTGGCCTTCCGCCCCATCCCGTGGTGTAACGAAAGCCCGGGGCGCCGGTATTTTGGGTGAGTCCCGCGGATAACTCTTGACAACTTCCGCGCGGAGACCTTGAGGAAACGATGAGCACGTCGCTGAGCCTGACCCGTTGGATGCCCGTGGTAAATCCTTTGTCCACATGGACTTTGGAGAAGGAGAACCTGAACGATCAGACCCGGGCGGAACTGGCCGGGAAGACTTTTGTGAAGCTCTCGGGCGGCGTCGTGCACTACGAACTGGCCGGTCCGGAAGACGGGCAAGTAGTCGTTTTCATCCACGGCCTGACGGCCCCCTCCTTCATCTGGGACTATCAGTTTCATGCACTGGCCCGGGCCGGATTCCGCGTGCTGCGCTATGACCTCTTCGGCCGCGGACTCTCGGACCGCCCGCGAACCAGATACTCCGCCGACTTCCTGGACCGGCAGCTTGTCGAACTCCTTGACGCCCTCGGCATAAGGCAGCCGGTGGACCTGGTGGCCCTGTCCATGGGCGCCGCGATCGTCGTGCACTTCATCGATCGGCATCCGGAACGCGTCCGTCGCTTCGGGCTCTTCGGGCCGGCGGGTTATCCGGTGCACGTGCCATTCAAGTACAAGCTGATTCAGGCGCCCGTCGTGGGCGATTGCATGATGAAGCTCCTGGGCAACGGGATCTTCCGGAAGGCGCTCAACCGCCAGCCCATCCGCGATCGCCGCCGCAAGGAAGAACTCAAGCGGCACTTCCTCCAGCAGATGCGCTTCAAAGGCTTCAAGCGCAGCGTGCTCTCCACGATGCGGCACAATCCCGTGCTGAACCTCGCGGACGTCTATCGCCGCGTCGGGAAACTGGGCCACAAGGGCATCCTGTTCTGGGGCACGGAAGACCACGTCACGCCGTACGTCCATCACGCCCGTGTGTGCGACGCCATCCCCAGCATCGAGTTCCATTCCTTCGAGAAGCAGGGGCATTCCCTCAACTTCGACGAGCCCGAACTCGTCAACCCCACCCTCATCCAGTTCCTGCAGGCATAGGCCCGCATCTCAGTCAACGCCTTGCCGATTCTGACAAGCCCCCCGCGCATCAATACGCATGGGAGGCCTTGTCTTGTGACGACACGGCGGAGGCGGGTTCCTGTTCAGGGCGCGAGAGGAAACGGCACCCGTTTGCCGGTTTCCGAGGACTGATAAGCGCCCAGAATCATTTCCGACGCGACGCAGCCATCTTCGAGCGAGGCCGGCGGCGGGGTTTCGTTGATGAGGCTGTCGATCCAGGGGCGCGGCACATTCCGGATGCGGTCGCCCTGGCCACCGGGAGGAATCGGCACCTCCTGCACATCCCACCGGCTTTCGCCGTAGCGGAACACTTTGAGCGCGGGTCCCTCCGGACAGCGCGGCGCGGCGCAGCCGGGACCGTCGCCGTAATTCTGAATCAGGACGCCCCTGCTGCCGTAGATCTCCGTGGTGCCTTCGGCCGCGAGCACGACGGAACTGTTAAAGATTGTGCCCAACTCACCGCGGCCGAAGCGATAGATGGCGTAGCCATTGTCGTCCGGCGCCACGTTTGTGATGATGTTGCCGATCTCGGCCATGACGCTGACGGGCTTGCCGAAGATCCAGTGGAACCAGTCCGCGGGATGCACCGCATCGTCCATGAACATGCCCTTGTTCTTCTCCGCTTCGATGTGCCAGCGGGTGGGGCCGTTGATGAACGAATCCATGAGGAGCACGCCGATGCAGTGGCGGCGGCGGATGACCGCAATGTCGCCAAGCATGCCGGAATGCACAATCTCCCGGATGCGAAGGTTCGCCGGGTCATGGCGCATCTGGAAGGCCATGGCAAAGTGAATGCCGGCCCGGTTCACGGCATCCTTGATTCGGGCGCACGCATCGAGCGAGAAGGCGAGCGGCTTCTGCAGCAGGATGTGTTTTCCTACCTGCGCCGCGGCCACGCACAGTTCTTCGTGGCGGCTGGTTTCGCTGCCAATGACCACCGCCTGCACCTCGGGATCTTCGAGCACATCCTCGATGTGCGGCGTGTAGCGCATCCCGGCGCTTTCGCACACCGGCCGCCCGCGGGCCTCTGAATCGTCGTACCCGATAAGCTGCCGCACGTCCGCAAAGTGCTTCATGACGTCCGCGTATAACTGGACGTGCCCGTGCGCGAAACTGAGATAGCCGATGCCTATCGGGGCTTTCACGCCGGGAACTCCCGGCGATTGAACTCGCGCACGACCGCCGCCGCGCGCACGCGCCGTTCATCATCGAGCGGGCATCCGGCAGTTTCGGCCAGCGCCCGGACCGCCTCGCGCGCCACTTCGTATGTGTCCTTGGAGCCCTGCGCCTTCCAGGACGCGAAAGGTCCCCGCACGGCCAGCCTAGGCAGGAAATGCTCATTGGAGCGCAGCCATTCCATTGTGTGCATCGATTCGAGATAGCTCGGGCCCCGCGGCCCAATCTCCTTGACTACGTCCACGGCCAGCGTGGCGGGATTGACCTCGATGCCCTGCGCCACGCGCCGCGCCATGGCCGAGATCTCCTCGTCCATGAGCAATTGCTCATGGCTGCACGTCATGCCGGTGGCGAACATCCCGCAGTTCACGACGAGGTCGTTGCCTCCGGCCACGGCGCAGAACGTGCTCAGCGTCTTCTCCCACGCGTTCTGTTCGTCGTGGGCGTGGTTGTCGGAATTGGGCGCGGTCGTGTGGGACGGGACGCGGTAGAAGCGGGCGAGTTGCGCGCCCGCGATCCGGCACACGCTCGTTTCGACGGAGCCGACGAGCGCATAGCCCGTTCGCATATCCACGGTCGTCCAGGAATTGGCGTAGAGCACCTTGGCGCCGGGTTTGATCAGTTGTGAGAAGGCCAGCCCGGAAAGGCACTCCGCATTGTTCATTGTGAGCAGTCCCGCCAGCGTGTAGGGGGCGGAGAATCCGGCGATGGGCTCCGGGAGGATCGCCAGGGGAACGTCCAGCTCAATCGTCTCGCGCAACGCGTCAATGACACCTTCCTCCCAGTACAGCGGGCTCGTCGGCGAGAGCTGGCTGATGCCGTAGGGACGCTCGCGCAGGTCCCCGCGATACACCGCGGCGAGGAGTTCGATCACCGCGCGGTTCACCGGTGCGTTGTCCGTCGAGAAGAATATGGGCTTCCGGCTGTTTTCGATGCAGGCTTTGACGCCATAAAGCAGCGTGGCCTTCGCAACGGGCACGTTCTGCGGCATGACCGGAATGCCGATCATGTCGATGTTCGGGAGCGCTTCGCAGAGCCGCGCGAACGTTTCGACGTCCGCCACGGTGGAGGGGCGCGTCTCGCCCGTCCCGGAATCGACCCAGAACACCGCGTTGTGCCCCGCCGCAATCTTCGGCCGCCCATCCCCCAGCATGAACGCCGGCTGGCCTTCGCGGTCGAAAACCTCGAAACGCTCGGGAACCGTGGCTAGGGCGTCCTCGATGCGGTTCCGCGGCAGGCGCACAATGCCCGCCTCCCTGTCCACGGGCAGACTGCATTCCGCGAGGAACTCGAGCATGGACGCGTTCAGCACTTTCACGCCGCAATGCTCGAGGATGTCCAGGGTGGCTTCGTGAATCGCGCGGATCTCCTCCTCTGACAACACAGTCAACGGAGCAAGCTGCATAAGCGCCTCCCAATTCTTCGCGGCATTGCGGACCGCCCAGGACGTCCTGGGCAGCACGGGACCGAACTCGGACCGGCAAAGACATGCACGGACAAGCGGCGATCCTTACTGATAAAACCACTCGGCGGGCAGAATCTTGAGCTGCAGCGAAAGGCCGCCGCTGTAGTTGAAGTACGTGAGCAGGGCTTCGTTCTTCACCCACGTGACCGCGGGATAGGCCCACTGATCGTCCGGACGCTCTTCGACGTTGCGGAAGTGGGTCCACGTCTCGCCCTCGTCTTTCGATACGGCAGCGGTGAACGGATTGCGCCCCTTGCCGCCCGGATTGTGATTCCAGACGGCCAGGAGGTCGCCCGTGGTTGGAACGCGGCTGATGGACACGGGCGCCGCCGTGCCGGCGAGCGGGGAAAGCACCGGTTCGGTCCAGTGTTCGCCCCCGTCCGTCGAGAGGCTCTTGAATTGCCCGCCCATGCCCGTGCGCGTCAGCATAAGCACACGGCCATCCTTGAGTTCGATGCACGCGGGCTCCCACGAGCCTTGTTCGGGCTTGATCCGCTGGCTCTCGCGCCAGGTCGCGCCGTCGTCGTCCGAGAGATAGCAGTAGCTGTAGCCGTCTTCCCACGCTTCCAGCAGGATCCTTCCGGTCTTCAGCCGGATGCTGCGGCCATTTGTGAGTCCCGTGTACTTGCCGTCGGCGCTGAGTTGTTTGGCGGGGCCGAAGGTCTTTCCCTCGTCCCTGGAAGTCCGCATCATCACCCGGCAGTCCTTCTCTTCGGAGTTCTTCTGGCAGTGGAAGAGGGCGATGTCGCCGTTCTTGAGCCGGAGGAAATTCACTTCCATGACGTTGCATCCGCCGTCGTTCTCGACCAGCGTGTACTGCTCGCCCCAGGTCCGTCCCCCATCGCCCGACAGCTTGCCGGAGATGCGCGCCGGCCCGTGGTCGGCCCCATTCCCCGCGTAGAATTCGGTCCAGCCCAGCAGCAGGCGGCCGTCCTTCAGCGGGATGATGGCCGCTTCGCTGTTGCGCGGATTCTGCGGGCCCACCGGCGCCACGACGGCGTGAAACGGCTCGGCCGCCACGGCGGGAAGCGCGGTGAAGGCCGCGCCAAACAGCATCGCTGTGCAGACAACGCATCGCAACGTACTCATAAGGGCCTCCCAATGATCTGTGGTTTCGGCGGAGCGGTTCGCCTCCGCCCTGCCCACGCTTCCGTCCCGCCAATCTATCCCGGAACCAGGGGCGGGGTCAATGTGGCGTGGCGCACGCTCCCGGCGGCATCAGGGAAAACCCCGGTGGAAAAGCCCCCGAAAATCGCCTATACTCCGGGTCGTCTGTGTACGTGCACTCTGCGCACGGGCTGTCTGCGGCGCAGGGCTGCCCAACCTTCGGCGCGCGGCGAGAGCAGGATTCCCATGTTAAAACGAAGATGCACAGGCATCCGGGGGCTTGGGTGGGCATTGGCCGTGCTGCATTGCGCCGCTGCATGGCCGGCGGTCTATTACGTGGATGCCACGGGCGGAAACAACCTGAACAATGGCACCGCGCCCGCCCGTGCCTGGAGAACCCTCGCAAAAGTCAACAGCACCACTTTCGCGGCGGGCGACAGCATCTTGCTCAAGCGGGGCGAGGAGTGGCGGGAACGCCTGATCGTGACCGCTTCGGGGACCGCGGCGCTCCCCATCCTGTTCGATGCCTACGGCACCGGTCCGAATCCGATTATCAACGGGGCGAATCGCGTCACGGCGTGGACACAGACGGGTCCGAATCTTTACACGTCCGCCGTCACCGTCGCCCCCGAGGCCGTCATATTCAACGGCGTGAAGGGCGAGCGCGCGGCATCCGCAGCCGAGGTCGACAGCGCGGGCGAGTGGCACTGGGCCGCGAACACCCTAACGATCTACTCCGCGGGCACACCCCTGAATATTGAGGCGTCCGCACGGCAATTCGCCGTGGAGTGCTTTCTCAACAGCTACTCGATCGTCCGGAACCTCACGATACGATATGCCGAGGATCCGGTGCGCCTGCTGGACACGGCATTTGTCACTGTGGAAAACCTGACGGCCTGCGATTCCGCGGGCTACGGAGGTATCCTGTTGTGTTCTGCGACGAGCGGGCGCGGTTCGGACAACACGGTGCGCAACTGCCTCGTGTACAACGTGACGGGCAGTGCTGAGTCCACGTCGGGCGGCGGCAACGGGCACGGCATCTTCCTTTGGGGACAGAACCTCTGCGGGCGCAACACGATTTCGATGAATTCCATTCACGACAACGGCGGGTCGGGCGTTCTCGTCATCGACAGCTCGGACAATGTGGTCTCCGGGAACACGGTTTGGCGGCAGGGCTCCATCGGGATTTCGCTGAACGGCCTTAACTCGAACGGCAACCTCATCGAGCGCAACCACGTGTATGAGAATTGCCGGCTTGAGAACGACCGCTTCGGCATCAACCTCTACATGCCGGGCAGCGACAATGTCGTCCGCCACAACACGGTTCACGATCAGCACGTCTTCACGGATGACGAGGTCGGCATCCCCGGATTCCTGGAGCGCAGCGGCGGGATCCGTTACGACGGCGACGTGGCCATCGGCGTGGCCGACAAGACGGGAAACCACGTCTATGCCAATGTCATCTACAACGAGTACGAGGGCATTCAGGTCTTCAATTACAGCAACGTCCGCGTGACGGGCAACACGATTCACAACGTCGTGCGTTCCGGCATCCACGTGGGATGCGCCAACATCCCCGGCGCCGCCGACGGCAACCGATTCCTGGCCAATATCGTGGCGCAAGCACAGCAACAATTGATCTGGCTCAATCAGGCCACGAACACCGCTTTCGACTACAACGCCTACTATCCGGACAGCCCAAGCGCATTCAATCTCAACGGGGTCCGCGGGAATCTCGCGGGATGGCGCTCCGCAACCGGCGCGGATGCGCACGCGGTGTCCGGCGATCCGCTCTTCGCCGACGCCGCCCTGCAGGACTTCCGGATTCTGCCCGGCTCGCCCTGCATCGACACGGCCGAACTCACCGGAGCCGGAGAAGCGGACATCGCAGGCGTGATCCGTCCGCAGGGCGGCGCTTGCGATATGGGCGCGTATGAGTTCGGGCAGGCGCCCACCGCGGCGTTCTCGGCAATGCCCACTTCGGGGGCCATGCCGTTGCAGGTGCAATTCAGTGATCTGTCCACGCCCGGCACCTCGCCAATAACGCGGTGGTCCTGGGACTTCAACAATGACGGCGTGGAAGACAGCAGCGAACAGAACCCGGTGCATCTCTATGCTCTTGACGGGAAATACTCGGTTTCCTTAACCGTGAGCAACAGCGTCGGAAACGCCACGAACACGCAGACGGACCTGATCAACGTGACCTCGGGCCCCAGCGCTGATTTCAGTGCCGCGCCCACTTCAGGCATTGCCCCGCTGGCGGTGGCTTTCACGGACGCGTCGACCGGCGGAGGCTCCCCACTCGTCGCCTGGTCCTGGGATTTCGACGGCGACGGCATCGAGGACAGCGCCGCGCAACATCCGTTGCGCACCTTCGCGCCCGGAACCTACACGATAGCGCTTACGGTTCGGACACTGGACGGGCGCAGCGACACGCGCGTGCGGGCCGAGTACATCACGGCGGAGGTCGCGCCCCTGGCGGATTTCACGGCCGACACCACCAGCGGCTTCACGCCATTGACGTGCCAGTTCACCGACGCCTCTAGCCCGGGCAGCCGTCCGATCACCGCATGGGACTGGGATTTCGGCGATGCTTCGCCGCACAGTGCTTTGCAGCATCCCGCGCACACGTACACGGCGGCCGGAAGCTTCCGGGTGACGCTCACAATCACCACCGCCGCCGGCGTGGACACGGAAGCCCGAGACAACTTCATTGTGACGCAGCCCGGCCTCGGGCCGACCGCGCAATTCAGCGCCGATGTCACCTCGGGCGACAACCCGCTAACCGTGCATTTCTCGGATGCCTCCGCCGCGGGCACCGCCCCGATCACGCTCTGGCACTGGGACTTCGGCGACGGCCAGAGCAGCGCGGAACAGCATCCCGTGCACGTGTACGATGCGGCCGGCACGTACCCGGTTTCCCTCAGCGTCACCACGATTGCGGGAAGCGACAGCGAGGTCAAATCCGGACTGATCCATGTAATGCCCACGCTTGCGCCCACGGCGGCATTTTCCATCGCACCGCGCGCCGGCCAGGCGCCATTGACGGCACACTTCACGGATGAATCCGATCCCGGTTCGCAGCCCATCACGGCATGGCATTGGGATTTCGGCGACGGGAGCAGCAGTGCGGAACAGCATCCAACGCACGTGTATGCGCAGCCGGGCGTCTTCGCCGTATCGCTCGCCGTCACAACGTCCATCGCGAGCGACACGGCCACCGCGCCCGAGCCGGTTCGGGTGTTCTCTGTGGTCTTCGTGGACCGGGACAATGTCTCCGGCACGGAAGACGGCGCCTCCTGGGCGACAGCGTTCACGCGGATTCAGGACGGGCTCGACATGGCCGCCAGCGCGGGCGTGCCCGAAGTGTGGGTCGCGGAAGGGCGCTATGACGAGTCCCGGCCCGACACGAACGGCGCTCTCGTGCTCCGGGAAAATGTCCAGTGCTATGGCGGATTCACCGGCGCCGAATCGGATCGCGATTCGCGGAATGCGGCGGCGCATGCCCCGATTATCGACGGGGCAGGCGCGCGCAACGGTTCAGCGGCCTATCATGTCGTAACCGGGGCGAATAACGCGCTCCTGGACGGCTTCGTCATCACGGGCGGAAACGCGGACAACACGAACCTGTCCAGGGATCGCGGGGCGGGCATGTACAACGCGGGCGTCTCCCCCGCCGTCGTCCACTGTACTTTTGAGAGCAACACGGCGCAGTTCGCGGGGGGAGGCCTCTTCAACACGGGCGGCGCCGCGCCGCGCATCGAGAGTTGCGTGTTCCTCAACAACGCGGCGCAGGCGTCTTTTGTGACCCAGGGCTATGGCGGCGCCATCTATAACGACGACGCTTCGTCGCCCTCCGTGACGAACTGCGTGTTCTTCGGGAATCTTGCCCGGGCGGGCCTCCTGGCCGACGGCTACGGCGGCGCGATTTACAACCGCAACGCCTCCCCCGCCATCATGAATTGCTCGTTCTCCGGAAACCGCACGTACGGCGCATTCTTCACGAGCGGCGCGGGCGGCGCCATCTACAACTACGGCGGCGCGCCGTCCATCACGAACTGCATCCTGTGGGGGGACACGCCCAACGAAATCCGGAATGGCAACGGGGGCAGCCCCGTCGTGAATTACTGCGACGTGCAGGGAGGCGCCACGTCCGGAACCGGCAACCTGAACGTAAATCCGCAATTCACCGACGGCGGCGCGGGCAATCTCGTTCCGCTGCCGGCGTCGCCCTGCATCAACGCGGGCCAGGCCGCGGGGGCGCCCGCACTGGATATTGCGGGCATGGGCCGCCCGCAGGGTCCCGGCGTGGACATGGGCGCGTATGAATATGGGATCCTGCCGCAGGCCGCATTCTCCGTGTCGGCCAGTTGGGGCGTGGCGCCGTTCTCGCTCAGTCTCACGGACCTTTCCACCGCGGGCACCTCCCCCATCACGGCCTGGTCCTGGGATTTCGGAGACGGCCAATCCGGCGGCGAACAGCACCCCGTGCATGTTTACGCGTCGCCCGGAACGTACGTCGTTCGCCTCGCCGTTGCCTCGCTCGCCGGCGAAAGCAGCGCCGTGCCGGCCAGTGTAACCGTCGTGGCGCCGCTCGCGCTTTCCCTGCAGCCTCCGGACCATGTGGCCTACGCGGGCGAGCCCTTGAGCCTGGCCGTGGAAGCCACGGGAGGATATGGCGCGCGCTACTTCCAGTGGTGGTTCGGAAACCTGCTCATCGATCCGGCCAAGGTGGGCGAGAACGGCAACACCCTCGAGTTCGCCGCGCTCTCCCCTTCCGATGCCGGCCGCTACTGGTGCGAAGTCTCCGATCAGAGCGGCGCCTGTATGTCGCGTCAAGTCGAGGTAAGCGTCTTCGAGCATCTGCGCATTGTTGAACAGCCCACAGGCGCGGAGAAGACGCCCGGCGACCCGTTCGCATTCCACGTGGGCGTGACTGGCGGCATCCCGCCGATCAGCTATCTCTGGAAGAAGGACGGACTCAGCCTTCCCGCCGCGGGCGGCGATACGCTTGCCTTCGACGAGTTGTCCACTGCGGATGCAGGAACCTATGCGGTCGAAGTCGCCGACAATGCGGCGGATTCCCTGGAATCCGCACCCGCCGAACTGACAGTGCGCCAAACGGTTCCGGCCCTCCAGGCGGCGGGCCTTGCGGCACTTGCGGCCGTGCTCGCGCTTGCGGGCGGCCTGCGGCTGGGCCGCACGTCGCGCTGAAGGCCGGAGGGCGCAGTCACTGCGCCGGACCCAGCACTCCGGCCACGTCCCAGGCGTGCCAGGACACGGGTTGCTCCATGACCGCGCACGCGGCAAAGAATCCCTGCGCCGGTTCGCAGGAACAAAGGCTCCAGCATTGGGACGCATGGGCGGGATCGTTCAAGGACAGGAGCCTGATCGTGGTGTCGGGATGCACGAGAATCTCGCACTGATCCAACGGGAACGACAAGCCCTCGCCGGTCGCCTTCAGGACCGCCTCTTTGCCCGTCCAGCAGCGATAGAAGGCCTCCTCGCGCCGGCCTTCGGGGAATTGCGCGAGCGCGGCCTGCTCCGCCGCGGAAAAGAACCGCCTGGCCACCCCCTCGTAGTCGTGGCGCGCATTGACCTCTTCGAGGTCCACGCCGACGGCGGCACCGCGGGTGACCGCGTATAGTGCCCACGCGCCCGAATGGGAGAGATTGAAGTGCAGCGCGCCCGCATGCGGCCCGCCCAGCACCGGCTTGCCCTTCGGGCCGGCCTCGAACTGCAGCGAGGCCGGCGCCGCCGCCAGATAATGCCCGAGAATCACGCGGAGCAGGCCCATGGACAGCGCCTGTTGCCGGCGTTTCGCGGGCACAATGATCCGCTCTGCGCGCGCACGCTCCTCCGGCGGCAGGAGGCCTGACAGGTACTGCGCCTGCGTCTCGGGAAACTCCAGGCACGCGCGCCAGAGATGCACCTCGCCGCTTCCGGCGCTAACGCCGGAGGACGAATCCTTCCACTCGAGCCTCTGCTGCACGCTGTCCGGCACGCCGCCTCCTTCGGGGCCGAAAGCCCCTTGCCGGATAGTATCAAAGACCCGGCGGATCTTCATCCCGGAGAAGAGGCCCGATATCCCGAAGCGGCCGCGGTCAGGCGGCGGCGCTGCGCGCGCCCTTCTTAAGGGGGGACAGGAGCACCTGATTGGGGGGAAGATCGAGGGCGAAACCGCGTTTGGGGACCGTGCGGATGAGTTCGGGATGATCGACGCCGGCGGCGGCAATGGCGGCGATCAGCTTGCGTTTCTGAAAATGCATCTGGTTGGGCTCGACAATGACGCTGCCCCAGACGGCGTCATAGATGGCCTCGTAGGGGAGGCAGGCGCCGGGATGTTGCGCCAGGACCCGGATGAGCCGGTATTGCTTGTCCTGGAGCGGGATGCGGACGCCGTTGAACAGGATTTCGCCGGGGCGGCTGTCGTCCACGACCAGGAGGGGTGTGGCGGGGGACTCGTTTCCGGGCGCCGCGTTTTCCCGGGGCGCAAGCTGGTTCTTTGCCCAGGCCTTGAGCGCGTGCGCGGCGGATTCGGGCATCCATTGTTTGAGTTGGGGCAGGGGCGCGCCCTGGAGGGCTTCGGGCATCAGGAGGCGGTGGGCCGCGAGCGCGGCAATCGCGTTGCGGGTGAGTCCGGGCGCCTCGAGGCGCGCCAGCGGCAGGCACGCTTCGGGCAGCCCGCGCTGGACGCGCTCGGCAAGGAAACGGACCCGGTCGATGAATTCGGGTTTGGCGCCGCGCGCCGCGGCGATGGCGGCGGTGGCGTCGATGATCCAACTGACTTGCTCGGCGGAGGCGAGGATCTGTCCGGCCATCGTGTTGTAGGTTTCCTCGAGGTCGCAGACGGGGTTGAGGCCGAGCCATTCGTTGAGGAAGAGGGCGGTTTTGATGGCGCGGACTTCTTCAAAGAAGGGCTGGAGGTTGCAGTTGCGGATGCGGTTCATGGGCGTGTCGGCGGTGAGTTCCTCCTCGCGGGTGAGGCGCTTGAGCAGGCCGGGGTAATCGGCGCGCTCGTATTCGCGGGCCGTGAGCATGACCTGGAGCGCGGTGCCGTCGGGGGTGGAGAGCGCCGCATGGATGAGGTCGATGTCGCTCCAGGCGCGGGTTTCGGACTGGACGATCCAATGTTCGAGGGTGCGCGCGGTGGCGATGAGGATGCCTTTGCCGGCGGTGGCCAGTCCGAAGGGCGTGGCTTCGAGCAGGCCTTCGGCGCTGGCCAGGAGCATCCCGGCATCGACGCAGCGGTTGACCGCGGCGCGGATGCGGAACTCGATTTCGTCGAGGGGATAGTTTTCGGCCCAGACCCATCTCCCGGTGAGGGTGCTTTCGAGGAATGCGAGGAGCTCGGGGATGGTGCGGCAGAAGCGCGAGGCGACGAGGCGCAGGACATGGTTCTCGAGGGGTTCCTTGGCCAGGCGCGGCTCGATGTGCTCGCGCTCGCCCTCGATGTAGCGCCGCCAGAGCGTTTCGTGGTCGAACGGCGTCGTGGCGATGAGGAGCGAGCGGCCGAAAGCGTGCCCCGCGCCGTAGCGTCCGGCGCGCCCGCTCATGTTCTCGTATTCCGCGCGGAGGACGGGCGTTTTCCAGGGCATGCCGAGCCGGGGGTCGTAGCGCCACTTGTCGGCACTGAGGAAGACGTTCTGCGCGGGAAGGTTGAGCCCGACGGCGAGGGTGCTGGTTGAAACCATGATCTTCACTTCGCCGGCGCGGAAGGCTTCTTCGACGATGCGGCGCTCCTCGGGCGAGAGGTCGGCGTTGTGGAAGGCCACGCCGCTGTTCAGCGTATGGATGAGCGCGTCGCGCGAGCGGGTGGCTTCGAGTTCGCGCAAGGCCGCGATGGCGTCGCTGGCGGCGGGCAGGCCGGCGCGTCCGGCGAGCAGTTCGGCCCCGCGCCGCGATTCGTGCTTGGCCTTGACAAAGATCAGGCAGGCTTCGCCGCGCCCCGCGAAGGCGCAGACATTGTGCGTGAGCTGTTCCCAGGTGGATTCGCTCCCGGCGTCGATCAGGGTCTCTTCGCCCTCGGCGCAGTCGTTGTAGCTGCGATACGTGAACACGCCGTCGTGCAGCACGCCGAAACGCAACTCGACGGGGCGCCGTTCGTAATAAACGAGCTTGGCGTTCATCCACTCGGCGAGCCGCTCCGCCTGGCCGATGACCGCCGAAAGCCCGATGAGCCGCCGCCCGGCCTGGAGCACCCGCGTGAGCAGGAGTTCCACCATGGCGCCGCGATCCGGGTCGGACAGCAGTTCCAGTTCGTCCGCGATCACGAGGTCCACTTCTTCGAGGCGCTCGGGACGCCGCACGAGCAGTTGGGCCAGTTTCTCGTAGACCACGACGGCAATCGAGAAATTGCCGCTTTCGAGGTCCTGATCAAACTCGCGGTGGTCCCGGGTCGAAATGAGCACCTTGAGGCCGTACGCCGCATACTTCTCCTGAAAGCCAAGGTATTTCTCCTCGGCCAGCGCCTTCAGGGGAACCAGGTAGACCACCTTCTTCCGCCGGAGCGCGGTCTGGATGGCGGCCATCTCGCCGATGAAGGTCTTCCCCGAACTCGTCGGCGCCTGGATCAGCAGGTTCTCCTCCCCGAAGAGGCCGTGGCGCTTGATCACCATTTCCTGCAACGGCAGCAGTTCCTCGCTCTCGCGTTCCCGCCACAACACGATCACTTCGGGCGGCACGTCGTAACGGATGAGTTCGTTCATCTTCATGGCAGATGCCCTCCATCAGCACAACGTTCAGTATACTGAAAATTTAATCAGTTGTCAAGTGCTCGCTTGACAAAAGGGAAGGGAACGGGGAATTAAACGATTAAGCCTCTGATGGGAAAGAAGTTGGAGGGCGGAATGGCCGAAGCGCAACGGGCTCGTGGCAGCGACCCGCCGTTCCAGCCCCGTTTCACGCGGCGCATCGCGGCCGGACACCGCGGGGGGCCGGTTAGGCCTACACCGGCGCCCCGGTGGGCGCCAAGTGGTTTGGGAAACAGCTCGGCGAGCGCCTTTCCAGTGTCCATGACACCCCGCTCGAAATCGTCCGGCGCGCAGACGGCAAATACTTGCTCGGCTTGAGGTTACTCCAGAAATGAGACGGCTCAGTGTTCATCCGTGATCGTAATTTCGGGGTTTTCCCGCGAGAGAATGCATTCCTAAGGAAGAACCTGGATCTTAACCCGGAAATAGACACTGGAACACTGTGGCCCGGCTGAAGACTGAA
The DNA here is from genome assembly GCA_903837785.1 of Candidatus Hydrogenedentota bacterium. Lineage (GTDB taxonomy): Bacteria > Hydrogenedentota > Hydrogenedentia > Hydrogenedentales > CAILVY01 > CAILVY01. Next base: position 41,161 of record CAILVY010000183.1, on the reverse strand, counting down.
AGCGGAAGACTTCAACCTTGAAGATCGGTGTGGACCCCGAAAGGCTTGCTGTGGCAAGAGGAGGTGGGGGCCTGTGCAGCCATCGGAGACCAACTTAGTCTTCGGAGCGCCCGCTGCCCGGCAGGGGCCTCCCGTCCCGGGTAGTGTCCGCCTCGGTCCGACGCCCGGTAAAGGGGGTTCACGAACGTTCCTACGGGGCCCGATGTGGGGCCGGGTGATTCCAAATCGACCTGGGTTGTGCTAGAGTGTTGATGAATCGTGGTGGTTATCGGGGAAACTTGCTTAGCGAGAGGATTGCGCCATGTCAACACTGTCTCTCCACACGCGTAAACACTGCCGGATTGCCCTGGCGGGGCTGCTCTTGCTGGCCGGGTCCTGGCTGTTGCCGGCGGCCTCGGCGCAGGAGATGGAGACGCATCCGGAGGCGCTGTACAGCTACGGGATGTTCGGCGCCTTTGCCTACGCGCCGGACGGCAGCCGGGTTGCGCTGGCGCACAGCAACGCGGTGAGCGTGCTGGACGCCGCAACGTTAACACCGCTGGACACGTTTTTCACGACGCATTACACGGCGCCGGGGATGCGGTATGACGCCGAGATCACGGCCCTCGCCTATTCCCCGGACGGGGCGCGGATCGCGGTGGGCGCGGAACTGGCCACGGTCTTCGATGCGGCCACGGGCGCGGTGGTCTACACGATCGAGACCGGCCTCGGCGCATACACGGTCGCCTATTCGCACAACGGCGAGTACCTGGTTACCGGCTCCGTCGGCGGCCTCGTTGAACTGTGGAACGCGGCCACGGGCGAAGCGGTCCGGACCTTCACGGGCCACAGCGACCAGGTTAACTGCGCGGTCTTCTCCGAGGATGATTCGCTGCTGCTCACGGGGGCCGAGGACAACACGGCCATCGTGTGGAACGTTTCGACGGGCCAGGCCGTGCGCACGCTGACGGGCCACACGGACGGCGTGGCGTCGGCCGCGTTCGTGCCGGGCACCACGACGCCGATCACCGCGTCGTATGATCGCAGCGTGCGGCGCTGGAACGCGTCGGACACGGTGGTGCTGACGATCGCCGACCGCATTGCCTCGATGGCCGTCAGCGAACAGTACATTGTGGCGTACACGACGGAAGGCAATTTCTTTCTCTGGGACACCGCCACGAACGAGGAGTTGGGCAAGTTCCTGGCCAACCCCGTGGCGGATCGTTTCGGCAATGCCACGAACGTGCGCCAGGTGGCCTTCTCCCCCGACGGGAGCCGCCTGCTCTCGGGCAGTGCGGCCAGCGCGCATCTCCGCCTGTGGGACACGGCGCAGTGGACGAAGGCGGTGATTTGCACGGGCCACACGGACTGGCTGACTTCCGCGGCCTATTCCCCCGATGGCGCAACCGTGCTTACGGGCTCGCGGGACAAGACGGCCAATCTCTGGAATGCCGCCACGGGCGCGCTGGTGCGCACGTTCAGCGGCCACACGGACCATGTCAATTCCGTCGCCTTCTCCCCGCTCGGCGAGCGGGTGCTCACCGGCTCCCGCGACAAGACCGCCAAGATCTGGAACACGGCGACGGCCTCCGTCTCGTACACGTTCACCGGGCACACGGACGCCGTCTACGCGGTGGCGTTCTCGCCGGACGGGAGCAAGGCGCTCACGGGTTCGCGCGACGGCACGGCCAAGCTCTGGAACGCCGCCTCGGGCGCGGTGCTGCAGACCTACACCACCCCGGGCAAGGTGGCGATAGGCTCGGTGGCGTTTTCGCCCGACGGGCACCGGGTGCTCCTGGGCATGTACAACACGGCCAAGACCTGGGACGCCAACGACGGATCGGAACTCGCGACCTTCGGCGACGAATACACGGGCCAGGTGACGTCGGTCGCGTTCTCTCCCGACGGCCTCAAGGCACTGATCGGCTACACGAACGACTCGGCCAAGCTTTGGGACTCGGGCACGGGCGCCCTGCTGGCGACGCTCACGGGCCACACGGCCGACATCACCTCCTTGGCCTTCGCCCCGGACGGACTGCGGGCGGTTAGCGCCTCCCTGGACCACACCGCCAAGTTGTGGGACATGCCCTCGGGACGGCTTCTGGCCACCTACATCGGACACGGCAATTACGTGAACGGAGTCGCCTTCTCGCCGGACGGCGAGAACATCGTCACCGCGTCGCAGGACCTGACGGCCCGCATCACGCGCGTCGAGCAATCCCTTCCGATGGCGAGCTTCGACCTCGGCCTGAAGGATGGCTGGACGCGCCTGGACCTCGTGTCGGTCCTCTCTCCGGACGGCACGAAATTCCTCTCGAGTTCGAACGACAACGCGGCCCTCCTGTGGGATGTGGCCACCGGGGCCGTCCTGCAGACCTTCACGGGGCACACGAGCGGCCTGAGGGACCTTGCCTTCTCCCCCGACGGAACGCAGGTGCTCACCGGGTCCAACGACCGCACGGCCAAGCTCTGGGATGCGGCCACGGGGGAATTGTTGCGCACCTTCACCGGCCACACGGACGGGGTGCGGTCGGTTTCCTTCAGCCAGGACGGCCTCAGGGTGCTCACCGGCTCCATGGACGGCAGCGCCATCCTGAGCAACGCCGCAGACGGGTCCGTGGTGCGGGCCTTCAGCAAGCCGGGCAACATCTTCCATGTCTACGATGCGGCGCTGTCCCCTGACAACACGAAAGTGGTGACGGCCGTGGACGGCAACATGGCCATCCTCTGGGACGTTGCGACGGGGGGCCAGCTCTTCAGCTTCAACCATCCCGAGTTCGTCGGCGCAGCCGCCTTCTCCCCCGACGGGACACAGGTGATCACCGCTTCCTCCGATGGGACCGCCAAGCTCTGGAATCCATTGGACGGCACCGAACTGCGCACCTTCGGGAATCCCTCGGCCATGCCGCCCGTATACACGGGGGCGATGGACGCCGTGGCCTTCAGCCATGACGGGACGAAACTCGTGACCGGCAGCCGCGACGATCACACGGTCCGGGTCTGGGACTTCGCCACCGCCCGGGAACTGATGCACTTCCCCGGGCAGGGCGCTCAAAGCGTGAGCCTCACTCCGGACGACCTCCACATCCTCACCACGGACGGCAACGGCGCGGGCATGATAGTCCTCTGGACGATCGATCCGGCAGCCCAGCCCGCAGGACGGCCCATCACGCTGGACACGCCGGAAGAGTCCTTCGCGCAAACGAACGCCTATCAGGATTTCACGTTGAACCTGGGCGCGGGCCAGGCGGCCAATCTCGTCGTGCGGCTCACGCGCGCCACCATGACCTCGGGCACCTGGTCGCTGATCGGGGCGCAGGGGCACCTGCCCACCCTGACCGCCCGGGACTGGACAGGTCGATTCGTCGGCAGCCTGGAAGAGGGCTATGAATCCTTCGAGCTGCTCCTTCCCGCACCGGCGCCGGGCGCGTACAATTTCAGCGGCTACCTCGCCGATCCCACGGGCGGCGACTTCAACTTCGTCAGGATGGAATGCCTGGCCGTGGGCCGTTATGTGTCGGGCTTGAGCGCCACTTCCGGCAGCAATACCGGCACGTCGACCGTACAGCTTTTCGGGCTGGGTTTCCAGGACGGGCTCAGTGTACAGTTGCTTGACGACGACGGCGACGTGGTGCGCACCCTCACCCCGTCCGCGTGGAACGACACCTCGCTGACCGTCGCCCTGGACCTGACCGGCTTGCCCGCGGGTGACTACAACGTCGCGGTGGTCTGGCCGGAGGAAACCCTGGAGCTTCCCCAGACCTTCAGCGTTACGGAAGGGGCGATCGGCCCGCGCCTGGAAGCCCATATCCAGGTGCCGCCCGAGGCCCGCTATGAACGCCCCTACACGCTTTGGCTGGAGTATGCCAATACGGGCGATGCGGACATGCCCGCGCCGCTCTTCATCATCTCGATGAGCGAGGTGGCCGGCGTCATGCGGCTGCTGCCCAAGAACCAATGGGAAAACGCCTCGGTCGAGATCCTGGGCATCAATCCCGAGGGCGAGGCCGGGGTGCTGCCTGCCGGCGCGCACCACCGTATTCCCGTCTATTTCATCCCGTTCCAGAGCGATGTTACCTCCGCCCAGTTCGACCTGGAGCAGATGGTCGCGGACGACACCCCCGTCGACTGGGAGGCCGTCGGCCTGAATATGCGCCTGCCCAGTTTCACCGAGGAGGCGTGGGCGGCCGTCTGGGCCAAACTCAGCGCCAAGGCCGGCGCCACCTGGGCCTCCGTCCTCGCGCTGCTGGACGGCGACGCCACCTGGCTTGCGCAGCACGGCCGGCTCACCTGGGACGTCCGCGAGCTGCTCGCGTACGAACTGGCCGACGCGAACGGGTCCACGGGGGACAGCCCGGTGCTGGATGCCGCCGAGGATGCCGGGTGCCCCGCCACGCAGCTTCCCCTGGCGTTTGACCGCAGTTGCGCGGCGGCTCTCGAGCAGCGCCTGCGCCTGGGGCCGCTGGGCTATGGCTGGTCGCACAGCTATGAATTCACCCTGCAGGTCCCGGCGGAATACCGGGCGATGCTCCTGGGGCCGGGCGGCTTCACGCGTTCCTTCATCCAGCGCCATTACATCGGCGTGTGGGAAAGCTACCTGGGCGACAACGGCATCTTCACGGGGAGCCAGGGCAGCCCGTGCAGCATCCAGGAGGCGGACGGACGATTGCTCAGCTTCGATTCCGAAGGCCGGCTGACGCGCATGAGCGAGACCAACGGCAACGCGGTGAACCTGACGTATGACGGCGACGGACGGCTGACCCAGATCGCCCATTCCAACGGCGGCGCCTTCGCGCTGGACTACGACGGCAACGGCCGCATTCACCGCTTGACCGACCAGGCGGGACAAGTCACGACCTATTCCTACGATGCCTCGGGCGAACACCTGATATCCGTGGAGGCTCCCGGCGGGGTGACGACGAACTACGCCTACAACACGGCCGCCGGTCCCGCGGAACATGGCCTTCAGTCCGTCACGTACCCGAACGGACGGCACCGCACATTCACGTATGACGAGCAGGGACGCCTTTCCGGCGCCTCGCTGGACGGAAACGCGGAGGCATTGCACTTCGCCTACGAGGGACTGGGATTCAAGTCCGCCACCGACGCGTCCGGGGCCACGCAGCAGTTTTTCTACGGGCCGGCCGGCGAAATGCTCCGCTACCAGAACCCGCTCGGCAACCTCACCCAGGTGGAGTACAACGGCGCCTACCGCGTGACACGCTTCGCACGGCCCGACGGCGGCACGGACGAGCTGCACTACGATGCGCGCACGTATCCGATCGAGTGGGTGAACCCTCTGGGCCATCTGGCCAAGGCCGGGCACACCCGAATCTTCATCGGCGGGTTCAACAATCCGGATCGCCTGGCTTCCGTCAGGGACTTCAACGAGAACGAGACCACCTTCACCTATAGCAACGCCGCCAACCTGACCGCCATAACCTACCCGGATGGCAGCAGCACCACGTTCCAGTACGCGGGCGGCGGCAAGGTGTCCTCGTATGCGAACCGGCGGCAGCAGAACATCGCGTGCACATACAACGCGCACGGGCAGTTGACGGGCAAGAACTATCCCGACGGAACCTCGGTCGCCTACACGTATGACGCCGCCGGTCGCCTCACGTCCGCCACCGATGCCGCCGGCACAATCTCGCTAACCTACGATGCCCGCGGTTTCATCGCCACGATCGAGTATCCCTCCGGACACGGGTACACCTTCCAATACAATGACGCGGGACAACGCACGCAGCGTGTGGGCGAGGATGGCTACACGCTCAACTACGGCTACGACGCGGCCGGCCGCCTCGCATCGCTCAGCGACGGGGACGCGGTCCAGCTTGTGCAGTATGCCTACGACGACAACGGGCGGGTCAGCCAGGAAACGCGGGCCAACGGCAGCTACACGGTTTATGTCTACGACGCGACCGGGCGCATCACCCGCCTGAGCAATCATGCGGCAAGCGCGGCCGTCCAGTCGCAATTCGAATACACGTACGATCCGAACGGCAATCCCGTGACGATAACGACGCCGCAGGGCACCACGACCTGCGCGTATGATGCCGCCGGACAACTGGTCAGTGTGACCCGGCCCGACGGCCACACGCTGTCGTATCAGTACGATGCCGCGGGCAACCGCAGCGCCGTGTTCGACAACGGCGCACAGACGTCCTGCGCCAGCAACCAACTGAACCAATACACGCAGATCGGCGCGGCCCAGTTCCAATACGACGCGGACGGCAACCTGATCGCCAGGACCGACGCGGGCGGCACCACGACGTACCAGTACGACGCGGAGAACCGGCTGACCCGGATCGTCACCCCCGCCGACGGAACCTATGACTACACGTATGATGCGCTCGGATACCGCAGCGCCGTCGCGCACGATGCCAACATTACGCGCTATGTCCACGATCCCTCCGGTTTGGCCAACGTGGCCGCCGAGTACGACGGGCTGGGCGAATTGACTGCGCGCTACGCGTATGCCACGGGCCTCGTCGCCCGCCAGGCCGCCGATGGCGGGTACGCGTACTACGCGTTCGACGCCACCGGCCATACCCGGCAGCTTTCGGACGCAAGCGGCGCGATCGTCAACGAATACGACTATGATGCGTTCGGCACGATGCTGAACAAGACGGAATCGGTTTCAAATCCCTTCCGCTTCGTGGGACGATTCGGCGTTGCGGACGATCCCAGCGGCCTCCTCTTCATGAAGGCGCGCTACTATGATCCGGGTTCCGCCCACTTCCTCTCCCCCGATCCGCTCGGCTACCGCGCGGGATTGAACCTCTACCACTATTGCGACAACAGCCCGATCCTCTACATCGATCCGAGCGGCTTGGGCAACGCCTTTATCGACCAGATGAGCGGCTACACGGGGCCGAGCGCCCAAATCGATCCCAATACGGGCAGGCGGATGGATCCGAACACGAATCTGCAGAAACTGCCGAAGCCGCTCCAGATTCCGGGCAAGATCGCGGACAGTGCCATGAGAGGCGACGTGGAAGGGGTCGAGCACTGGGGCAAGATCACCATCGCAATCGGCGATGCCATTACGGTCGCTGGCGCCGGGATTGGGCACCGAATGCACGGGCTCGCCGAAGACCTGAGCAAGGTGGCCATCGAGCATTGGCTGGAGTATCTCCTGCTTCCCCACGATCCCAACGAGAAGGTTTCGCCGCGCGGAACGGGCACGGAATCGGAACGCATCCTGCCGCCGGACACGCCCATCTCGTATACGGTGTACTTTGAGAACGCCGCCACGGCCCAGGTGCCGGCACAGAGGGTCGTGGTGACCGACGCGCTCGATGCGAATCTGGAGCCGTCGACCTTCGTCCTTACCGGAATTGCCTGGGGCGAGCACCAGGTGGCCATCGCCTCCGCTTCACTGCCCTTCCACAGCCGCGAGATCGTCCCCGACTACCGGGACGGCGTGGGCAAGACCTGGTGGGTGGATGTGGATGTGACGCTCAATGGCGGCAACCTGCAATGCACGCTCACCACGCTCGATCCGGACACCGGCGAGATGCCGGAAGACGTGCACGCGGGCTTCCTGCCGCAGAACGATGCCACGCACCGCGGCGAGGGCTACGTGATGTTTTCCGTCACGCCCAAGGCCGACCTGCCCCTTGGCACCCGCATCACCAACAAGGCCTCCATCGTCTTCGACACGGCCGCAGCCATGGAAACCAACGAAGTCTTCAACAGCATCGGGACGCCGCAGGCCAACCATGCGCCGGTGATGGCCGCGCCGGGCAGCCAGAACAGCGCCCGCGGCCAGACGGTTTCGCTTCAGCTCAGCGCGAGCGATGCGGATCAGGACACGCTGACGTACAGCGCCGCCGGCCTGCCTCCCAATCTGAGCATCAACCCCGGAACCGGGCTTATCTCGGGCGTCATCAGCAATTCCGCCAACGCCTCCTACAGCGTGACGGTAACGGTCTCCGACGGAAACGGCGGCACCGACGCGAAGACGTTCACCTGGACCATCTCCACCACCGCACAGACGGGTTCTCTGCTCGTAATCATTAGTCCGGCGGAGGCCATGCTCGCGGGCGCGCAGTGGTCCCGCGACGGCGGCACGACCTGGAATGCCGGCGGCACCATGCTGAGCAACCTTCCGGTGGGCAGTGTCACGGTTTCCTTCAAGGCGGTGAGCGGCTGGACCACACCCGCCGAGCAGACCGTGGGCATTACCGCGGGGGCCACGGCGACCGTCACCGGGACCTATGCCCGTTCGTCGGGCGGCTGCGGATGCGCCGGAGGAACCCTGGGCAAGATCGACCCCGCCGCCCCCATCGCACCGGAGCAGTTCGGGGACCTCGCGGTCTTCCTGCTGGCCACGGCCCTGCTGTTCCTGTCACGGCGCTGCTTTGTTCGTCACCCGAGACTCGCCGCCGGGCACACCGAAACACTTTCGGCTTAAGAACGCGCTGACACGAGACGGCAATCGGCCGCGGCAGGACCCAATCCTGCCGCGGCCGTTCGCATGAAACCGATCAGGCGCCTGCCGCCGCGGCAAACTCGAAGGTTCTCGTGATGAACGTGTGCTCGCTGCGGAGGGGGCGGCCCCAGTCCAGCGTCGTGTTGGGTTCGGTGATCAGGTGCGGGGGGCGCGGCGGGATATTCAGCCCGTCCGGGAGGCCGTAAATCTTCTCCACAATCTTGAGCTGCAGCGGCGCATCGGGCGCGAGCGACAGCGTGACGTCGGCGCCGTCCCGGGGGAACAGCATGATGTCCTGGCCCCAATGCTCGCGGCGCGATCCTGTGTCGCGGCCAAGCACACTGGAGGCGAGGATCTCGCCCGGCGACACGATGTACAGGTGCATTTGGGTGACGGCCTCGGCGGAGTCGATGTGGAGGGCCAGCCTTCGCTGCCCGTCCACGACCTCGTCGCGGACCACGCTGACCTTCGGACCGCCCACCGGCGCGATGGGGGCGGGGGCCTTCATGTACAGGTCGTGGTGGCCGGGCATGAACTCCGAGAGGTCCGCGCGCGGCGTGCCTGCCGGAATGAACTGGGAAAGCCATGCGTCAGGCGACCGGTCATTGCTGAGCCAATAGGCCTTTCCTGCATCCTGATCAAGTCCGTACGACAGGCAGTTGAAGTGCGGCTTCGCGGCATTCGGTCCGTTGGTGGCGAGGCCGATCGCCACGAGGAACAGTCCAAGAACGCCGGAGCCCAGGGGCAGCCAGTGCTTGTGGGGGGCTTCGAGCAGGGCCAGGGAAGGCATCAGGAAGCCGGCGAGCAACAGCACGGCGAAGCCCATGACCGCGGAGACCAGGATCGTGGCCATGCTGATCAGGCCGACGAGCGCGGGCACCCACAGGAGTATCGCGGGAAGCGCGAAGAGGCCCGCGGCCAGCAACAGCCCGCGGCCAGGTTTCTTTTCCGGAGAGGCCGCGAAGAGCAACGTGATGCCGGCCATGCCGAAGAGCAGGGGCCAGAGCGCCAGATAGGCGCCGCCCGGCATGTATCGCTGAAGCGCCCAGAGCAGGGCGGTCCAGACGAAACAGGAGGCCGTGGCGAGGTGCTGGATCGAGACAAAGCGGCGGCAGGATATGTGAAGGGCCGCGGTAATGGAGACGGCCACGAGCGCCAGGCCCAGCCCGTACAGGCCGTTGTTGTAGAGCAGATAGCGTCCGTGCACCGCGAAGATGGCGCCGGTCAAGGCGCCCAGGACTGCGATCACGCACAGCGCAGCCAGCAGGAAACAGAGCCCGCCGGCCAGCAGTCCGCGGAGCGTGAGATGCCCGCGCAGGCTGCCGGTGAGAAGCATCGCGGCGAACAGGATTGTGGCCAGAAGGGCCAGGGGGCCTCCCCAGGAGAGCGGATAATGCACAAGAAGTCCGCCCAGCGTGTTGAAGTACGTGGCGTCGGGCGCGGTGACGTTCAGCAGGGGAATGTTGCCGAAGTGGCGGGCGAATCCGAGCGCGTAGGCCCCATGATGCTGCACGCTGGCCAGATTGATGACATCCGGGTTGTCGTCCCGCGTGTGATAGTGGCAGAAGCGTTCGACAAAGGCCACATTGAATCCCTTGATGCCGGCGCCTTTGAGTGCGCCGAAATCGCTGCCGAAGGGGGAGCGCCGGAACACGTCGAACATGACGGACGTGGCGCGCGGGTTGACGCCCGCCCTGGCCATCTCGGCAATCAGCCAGCCGTTCTCGTCGCTGGTTTCGAACATGTAGGAAGGCCCCGAGGTGCCGCGCGCCTCGAAGTTGAGCAGCACGCCGATCTCGCCGTTCTTCACCCAGGGATGTTCGGTGAAGGCTCGGGCCCCTCCCGCGTTGATTTCCTCCGCATCGGAAAAGCAGAAGATCACATCATTCTGAAGCGGGGGGCCTTCCTTCAGGATGCGCGCCACCTCGAGCATGACGCCCACGCCGCCGCAGTCGTCCACGGCGCCGGGGCCGTAGGGCACGGAGTCGTAATGCGCCTCCATGGCGAAGGCCTTCGTGTTGGCCGTGCCCGGAATGCGCGCAAGCACGTTGTGATACACGCCGCAGTCGCCGAAAGGATTGAGCGCCGTCTGCACCTCGTTGTACACGCCCAGGGCATTGAGCTGCGCCACGATGTAGTCGCGCACTTTGTCGTTGGCGAAGGAACCCGCGGGGTGGGTGACGGTGGCGACTTCGCGGATGTGCCTGAGCGCCCGTCCGGCGGAAAACACCGAGCCGGGCGCATCGGCCCCTTGGGGACGGGGCGGCAGTTGCATGACATAGGCCAGGAGAACGGCCACCAGCGGAACGAGGAAGGCCAAGACGGCATAAAGGGAGGCAGCGCGCCGGCCGCCGGGCAGGGGAGCGTTGTGGGAAGGCATGGGAGCGATTGAATCCTGTTCGGTTGACCGCGTTGTGCTCATCTATGGACAGCCGGACGACGCCCGGAGAGTCCTGGCTCTCTCGTCCGGCAGTCTCCGCCGGGAAAGTTCAGGCATTGTATTCACCTCGGCGCGCCGCATCTCACGGGCCTGCCAGGCTCAAGCGCCTGGGCGCTGTGGGATGACCTGACTGCCGCCAGGCATGCGCGGACGAGCGGGAATCCTCCGGGGCTTTATTGGTCAGGAAACTGGCAATGGTTCCCATCCCGGCTACAGCGTGAAGCTCTTGACCAGAATGGCATGGTTGCTGGTGATGGAATTCCTCTTGCGGATCCGGGATTCCCACCAATCGAGCGTGTTTGGTTTGGGTATGTGATCGGCGGGCCGTGCCCTGAAACCAAGACCTGACACGTCGAAGAGACGGAACGCGTCTTCTTCGAGGCGCACAACAAGGGGCTGACCGGCGTCCACCGTCAGCGTCAGCGTGATCTCTCCCGAGCGCGGCATGACAGGGATATGGAGCGTCCATTCGCCCGTGCCCGTGCGCAACTCGCCAAAACCGTCGGCACGGGCCGCATGCACGTGCTGCGGTGCGAGAATCACCAGCCGGGCCGATTCCGCCTTGTCCGGCGAAACATAGCGCAACGTGACCGTGCGGCGTTCGCCGTCCGTGAGATCCTGCACGGCGTGCACCTGCGGGGCTTCGATGGGGGCGATGGGCGCAGGAGCGGTCAGGCACGCATCATCCCGATCCGGCAGCACGTCCTTGACGGGCCCGAACGTGCAGCCGGCCTGGAAGAATTGACTCGTGTACGCATCGGGCACAGTGTCGCTGCTCATCCAGAGGGCCTTCTGCGCATCCAGGTTCAAACCGTATGTCAGGCTGGACATTTTCGGCTTATCCGGGGCATACCCATTCGTGGCCCAGCCAACGACCACCAACACCGCCGCGGCACCGATCAAGCCCAACGACGCGTGCATGCCGCGGCGTCCCGCCAGGGCAAGCATGGCTGGCGCGAAGATCGCGGCCGCCACAATGGCGAGCATCGCGCAGGGGATGATGGTGAATCCGGGCCCCATGTAATACAGCGCCTGAATGCCCGGAACCAGGATCAGCAGGACCGGGAGGGCCAATGCGGTCTGAAACAGGAGGAGCGCGTTGGGGCGGGTGCGCAACCACGACAATGTGCTCCCCGAGAGGGCCGCGGCCCCGAGAATCAGCGGCCACGCGGCCGCGTAGCTTGCGGCGGGCAGAATTCGCTGTAATCCGACGAGCGCAATGAGCCAGGGCAGCAATCCCGCGCCGAGCAGGTTATTGGCGTCGATGCGGCCGGCGGCAACCCCGCAGGCCGCAAACACAAGGCCGAGGGCCGCCGCAATAAACGCCCAGAGATACCACGCCCCGTTATAGGTGAGGTAAACGTAGAACCACTTGTACGTGAGCAGCAGCACCGGGTAGCAGATCGCGCCGGTCAGCGCGAGCGTCAGGACAAGGAGGCCGGCGCCGGCCGCCGTCTTGCTGAGGGTGATTGTCCCGGCCCGCCACGCGCCGAACATCGATGCCAGCGCCAACAGCCCGGCCAAGACCGCGATCGGAAAACTCCACGAGGCGGGATACACCACGAGGTGCGCCCCGAGCGTGTTGAAGAAGACCGCATCTTCGCCTTTCTCCATGCGGCCGGCGTGGTTGCCATAATGGCGTGCAAGGGCCAGCGCATACGCCCCTTGGTGCTGAAGCGATTCCGGGCTCAGTGTTCTGGGGTTGTCATTGGCCGTGTGGTAGTAGCCCAACCCGCCCACGAACGCCACGTTGTAGCCCAATACGCCGGCGTCTTTCAACGAACCGAAGTCGGTGCCGTTCGGCGTCCGTCGATGGACTTCCCACATGAGCGAGTTGCTCTGCGGCATTGCGCCCGGACAGGCCGCCAATTCCCGCATCAGCGGCAGATTGCCCGGACTCGTTTCAAACAGGAATGCGGGGCCGTGATTGCCGCGGGCCTCAAATGCCAACATGACATTCAGGTCTTTCAGCCAACGATGCGGCAGCGACCGGCGTGCTCCGCCCATGCCGTGTTCTTCATCTCCCGTGAAGACGAAAACGACGTCATTCATGAGCGGCGGCCCCTGCTTCAGCGCGCGCGCCGTTTCCAGCATGACGACCACGCCGGAACCATCGTCCGCCGCCCCCGGTCCAAACGCGACGCTGTCGTAATGCGTGGTCATGCCGAACGTGTTCTTGCCTCCGGAACCGGCAATCCGCGCCATGACATTCTCGACCACGCCAATGGCACCCCCTTCATTGACGGACAGGGCGTCTACCTCGACCTCCAACCCAAGCGACTTCAGCGTGTCCACGATATAGGCCTGGACCCTGCCCAAGGCGGCGCTGCCCGCGGGATGCGGCTCGGTCATGGCGTTGCGGCTGTGTGCCAACGCGCGCATGCCCGAAAAGCGGTCTGCCGGCGCATTCCCGGGCAATGCCCCCGGTGGCTGTGCGCCCCAGTAGGCGAGTGCAATGGCCACAAGAATCATGCCGGCTGACAAGGCCCGCGTGGAATTCCGAATGCCGCCCATCAGATGGTCTCCATGTTGGAAATGCCCCAGTCCCGACTTTGACCGGCCAATCCGGCTTCTGGTTGCGAACAGGGAAAGCATCCGCCCCATGGAAACTGCAAACGGACGGCTTCGCCGGGTTGTGGCGCGGGCGAGGTGACGGGCGCGTGTTTCGTCCGGCGCTCTACGGCTGCCGCGCCTGGCGAATCCGAAGCACGCCCACAAGGCCGAGGCTGACGGTCAGGCAGGCCGTGTACAGTGCCAACAGGTAGGCGTTCGCCAGGTGCATCTCCGGCGGGAAGCTTATGGCGTAACCGACGAACCAGATGAGCGCCAGCACGCCCACGAGGCTCCAGGTTGGCATGGGCGCGGCCTGTTCCGCCGTGCCGTGACACCGCGCCAGGGCGATCCACCACAGGAGGAGCAGCGTGGCCGGAACGAGGCAGGCGGCGGAAACGATGGTGTCCATCGGGGCAGGCCAATTGATTCCGTGCAGCCGGCTGAACCCTTCAAAGGCTCCATTGACGACTGCGCCGCAGCCGAACAAGAGCGGGAAGCAGATCCCCCAAATGTGTTCATTGCGCGTGACCCGCCGCGAGGCGGCCTTCGTATCGGGGCGATTGAAGAGGAAGAAGGCCAGTCCGAAAGCCAGCCCTCCGCCGAGGCCGATGCTCATTTCCCAGTTCTTCCACCACGGCAGTTTCAGCGCCGAGTCCTGGAAGGTGTGCCAATACCCGCCGACTGTGAAGGGGATTGCAAAACCGAAGGCCATCACGAGCATCAAGGCCGCCGCGCGCCAATCGCGCCGGAACACCTCGAAGCACAGGAACCCCAGGAACATCCCGACGTGCGGGGCGATGTTCCGGATCGAGTCCAGCGCGCGGATGCAGGTCTTGTTCCCGGCAATTTCGTACAGGCCCTCGCTGTAGAACGGGAGAAAGCTTTGCGGGGACATCCGCACGAGGCATGAGGCGGCGAAGGCGCCGCCGATACCCGCCGCGATGCGCGCGGCCCAGGCGCCCCAGCCGAGCGGCCGCTTCGGCGCGCACCACGCCATGAACGCCCCGGCCAGTCCGCCCCAGTGCAGCCCGCAGAAGAACAGCATCCAATAGCCGGTCCACGGTGCCACGGCACGCAGGCCGTTCGGATAATCGAGATAGAACTTGCCCTGCAACCACGCGATGTAGACCCCGTAGCCCGTAAGCCCGCCCACCGCGATGCCGAACGTGATCGCCGCCATCATCTTGCCCGAGCCGTAGGGCCGTCGGCCTGCCGCGCCGTCCAAGCGCGAGAACAGGAGCCACAACACGGCCCAGCCCAGGCCCGCCAGCAGGCCGCCCGACTCGCCGCCGAAGCCGCCGGTGCCGCGTATGGCCCAGAAGAACACACCCATCAACCCCATGATCATCGCTATGAGAGCGTAGTCCGTCCCGCGCATCAGACTTGCGGTGTTCTCTTTCCGGCCTGCCGAATTGTTCATTGGCGCTCCTTCCCTCGGCGCGGCATCGTTGATGCGCGTCCCGAATCGGTTATCTGAAACGCAGGGACACTCTGTCGGGACCGATCTGCCTTCAATTCATTCCAGCAGGCCGGGATCCGGACGGCACAATGCTGACCGCCTCGTCCTCATCCAGCGACAGGACCAGTCTGGAGTCGGCGACCGGGACGCCCGCGTTCTGAAGCACGCAGCCGTCCAGGGTGATTCGGTACGTGTCAACCCGGGAAACGCCGCTCCAACTGATGGGCAGTCTCCACGACTTGTTCCTGTAGCCCGGCTTGCTGTAGGCGATGATCTCCCTCTCGTTCCACAGTGCGGGAACGAAGAGATTATCGTCCTCGCGAAGCAGGAACTCATCGTCGCGAATGATGCGCTTTCCCTTTTCGAGCCGGGCGACCACCCCGTCGCTGTAGTACAGCGCATCGTGCTCGAATTTCTCCCGGTCGAGCCGGCTCAGGTAATACCACGGCAGGGTAGTCCTGCAGAACATGCCCAGGAAACCGGGCAAGTTGTCCCTGTCCCGGGTGTAGATTTCCTCTCCGTGCATGCTCGATCCGAAGCGGAAATCGCCATCGCCGCCGCGGTCCGTGCGTCCCCTGGCCATCAGGCATTCCGGAATCTGCATCTGATAGCTTCGGTCGTCCGGGTACCACCACGACATCGCCTGCAATCCAGTGAATCCCTCGCCCGCCGGATGCGCCCAGAAGATGCCCTCGCCCGTGACATCAAAGCCGCGTTCGCGCCAATAGTGGAAGATCTTGCGCTGGGTCTCGACATATCTTTCCGGCGTCAGGCCGCCATGCCCGGGCAGCGCATGCCACGGGCTGATCGGTTTGCCGCCTTCGCGCTGGGCAATGAACACGTCAATGTGAATCGTGTGTCCCTCGAGGAGTTCGGGGATCATCTCAATGAGGGCGTCTATTCGCCGCTGCGCCAGCCCTGCGCTCCATTCCTGGGGATAGACCACGTTGTACATGTCCTCCCCCTCCATCTGGATTCCCGCGACGAGCAGCCGGCCGTTCTCGTCTTTGGCCAGGCAGTCCCTGGCAACGTACTCATCCCACAACGGGCTTTGCTTGTAGGCATCCGTCATGTTGATGTGCAGGCTCACCGTCGTGTTGAACTTCCGCGCCTCGCGAATGAGCCAGCGGAGACTGTCGAGGGCCGTAGCATCCTCCCTGCGCTTCAGCCTGGGGTTCACGTCACCCCAGGCGGGATATCCGTGGTCGTGGCCTCCCTTCTGCCATCCAACCAGATAGACGATCTTCGCCATCCCGCGCGTCAGATTATCGGTCTTTCGAATGGTTTCGAGAGCCTCCTCAAAGGTGCACATCACGTCGTGTTCCCGTTGAAACAAGGGCTCTTTGGCGAGGCGCGGGACCGGCTCACCCTCCATGCCTAGGAAGAGTTTCAGCACCAGGGTCTGGTGATAGTCCCGATAGAAGGGAGCGACCACCACGTCGGCGCTGGCCGTCAGGCGCCGGCCTCCGTCTTCGAACGCCGCTTCAACCGTCGCGATGCCTCCTTCCCTGGGCACCAGCTCGTCGCCCTCGATCGCCACAACTTCCACGCCCCCGCTGGCCTGCCTGGTCTTTGCGGTAATCACGGCCTCCGAAGCCGAGAGCGCACGCTGCGAGCCGTCGGAGTAGAGCGCGGTCAGGCTCAATTTCGCCCTTTCATGCTCATTGCGCACCGGATGAAGGACCCGTTTGTCGATGCCCAACACGATACGCTCCGCATTGCCCGTTGGTTGTTGCGCGCCGCTCTTCGAAGATGCTGCATCGCCTGAAGTCAAGGTGATCAGACTGCTCGTCTGGATGCTGACCGGGCCGATCAGGCCGGATTCCGGCGAGCCCCGATAGCGCGTCGGAATCGTCCCGTAGTGATTTGCCAGGGTGTTGCAGACGAGGATTTCCATGCGGTTGTCGCCCGGCTTGACCAGACTGGAAATGTCCAGTGTCCACGGCGGGGTGAGTTTCACGCCCGCGGACTGTCCGTTGACGAATATCTCCGCGGTGGCACATACGCGGCCGAGGTCAAGCAGGACCCGGCCCCGGGTTTGTTCGGGAGTGAGGGCAATCGTCTTGCGGTACCACAGGCCGCCGGAGTAATCCGCCAACGCCCCCATCTGCGCCCAGTCGCCTGCCGGCATCCGGCCCGGGCCGCAGGTGAGCGCGATGGGTTCAGGCAGGGCCGCCCCGCCGTAACAACCGCGCTCCTGCATGATGCGCAGCGCCACCTTTGCGGCGAGCGGGTTGACCTGCGCCGCCGCCGCGGTGTATTCCGTTGCGCCGTCGGAGCGCTGCTTGCCCGCAGAAACCGTCATCGGCGTGCCGTCCGCCCAGGCCTGCACCGCGCCGCGCGCCACGATCGTCATCTGCTGCAGCCCGGGCGGCGATACGAAGCGGTACCATCCGGCGGGATGCTCTTCCCGCGGCTTCGCGTCGAAGGGCACGATGCCGGGTTCGCTGTTCCAGCGCATCGCCAACGGGACCGCCGGGGCCTCCGCGGCCGCGCCCGCCGCCTTCAGCACGAAGTGGGTGCGCCCCGCGGCGTCGTAGCGCAGCAGCACCGGGTTGGCGCCGGCCTTGAGCGAAACCGTGGCCGAGAAGTCCTCGATCTTTGCGCCGTTGACCCAGACGGCGGATGGCTTGATGTTCCCGGCGAGAATGGTCGCCTCCATCGCGCGCGGCGCCCAGGCCGAAGTCCACAGGTAGTAGCGCGTGCCCTGCGGCTCCTTCTCATACGTGATGGCCGTATCCGCGCGCTTGGGTTGTCCGAGAACGATGAAGTCATCGGAGATCAGTTCCTTCAGCCCGTGATACCCCTGCGGCCCCGGATCGCCCTCGACTCCCCAGCGCATCGAGAATTCATAGGCCTGCCAGGACGATTCCTTTCCGTCCATCGCCACCGGGCGCGAGGGATCCACTGCCGTAAGGCGGGCAAGCTGCTCCTCCACGGCGGAATCGCCGCCCGCCAGAGGGCCGAGCTTCCAGAAGCGCGTTCCGAAGGAATGGGTGACTTTCTTCCATGGGGCGTCATCGACGTTCGCCGCTTCCCAGCCCGGATTGGCGGCAGTCTCTTCGGCATACAGAAACTGCCGGGCCTCGGCGCCGATCATGGCGTCGCTCGCGGGAAGCCGGAAGTCACCCCATCGGTTGTCCAGCGTCGGCTTCAATTCCACGTCCCACAGGCCGTCCACCGCGACGGGCGCAGCCGGGGCCGGGGCCTCGCCGCGCAGCGTGAGCATCTGGGAACCCTGATGAATCACCGCGGTCTTCTCGCCGGCGCTTCGGGCATAGCCCGTAACGATCACCTTCCCCTCCTTCACCCCGGCGTCGATTAAGTCCTCAAGATCCGTCTTCTCGACGGAGATGCCGCATTCGCCCGGCTCGAAGACAATCAACTGTGCCTCCGCCGCATCGAGCGGCATGCGCAGGCGCGTGCCGCCCTCCGCGGGAGACAGGCCGTGGAGGGGCCGGGAGCCTCCTGTCCACGGGTCCCACAGCTCGGCCGTGCCGGTGGCGCGGAAGAAAGATTCCGAGTTCTTCGCCGCGCCCATGACGAGATAGACCTCGCGCGGGCCAATCTTCCGGTGCAGCACCTGCGCGGCGCCTTCCGGCACGAAATCGCGGGGAATCGAACGGGTGATCAGTGCTGCGAGGGCGTCATGGGCCTTCACGGCGGCCCCCACGCCGCCGCCGTCGGAGGTTTGCGGCGGGGCGGTCTTTCCGTCCCGCGCCTGGGCTGCCGTCACGCCGAACAGTTCGCGAACGGCCGCATCGAGTTCCGCATCTTCGCGCCCGATGCGGTCGCTGGCCTCCGGCAAGGCACCCGTGGCAAGCACCACGCCGCCGGCCCGATAGAACGCGAGCGCCTTGTCGAGGGTGGACTGCCGCAGCGCCCGCATCGACGGCAGGATCAGCACCCGGTACGCCTCGCCGGACACGCAAAGCTGCCGCTCCTGAATCTGTGCCCGGTCCAGCGATTCGAAATCCATGAAATCGAAGTCGATGCCATGCTGCATATAGAGGTCGTCGCCCGTCGTGAACGCGGTCTCCACGGCCTTGTTCCCCAATCCGGCCTCCAGCGGCGCGGTCGGATAGAGAATCGCCACATCGCAGCGGTGAACGCCCTGGCTGAGGAGATAGCTGAGCCGTTCGAAGTAGCGGAAGAACGAGCCCATGTGTTCCCAGTAGGGCATGCGGAAATGGAAGCAGGGCGGCGCCCATTCCCAATAGCCGCCGTGGGTCGTGTAGTAGAGGCCGTGCAGGTTGAGCAGGTTCGCGCCGTAGAGGAAGTTCTTGCACGACGAGTCGAAGATCGTGGCCGGCGTCGCGCCCCAGCCCAGGCTGTGGTAGCCCTCGAGCCACACCCGCGGGCGCTGATAGAGGTGGGCGATGGAGCTGGACACCTTGTCCTTGTGCAGGTCTGCCTTGCCGCCGGGCGTGTCGTGGCCCGGCGCCGCGTACCACCGGATGCAGCGGAAATAATCGCCGAACTCGAGTGGGTCGCCGCCCCGGCTGCCGGGATCGCAGGCATACGTGATGCCCCGTTTCCAGTGCCACTCGAAGATGGGGCGGAAGAAGCATTCTTCCGTGAGCGAAACCATCACGTCGGAATAGTCGAGGCGTATTTTCGGGGTGCTCGGGCCAATGTCGCAGAAGAGCGCCGGCAGCACCGGCACGATATCGTAACCTTTTCTCCGCTCGAATTCGGCCGCGAAACGCTCCGTCCAGAGCCAGCCGTGCACCCCGAAATTCAGTTCGTCGTGAAAGAAGTAGTTGAGCGCCTTGCCGCTCTCGCCCGGGCAGTGGTCTGCGAAGGGCTGCAGGAACCGCTCGATGACCTTCTGCCCCGAAGCCGGGTCCATCGGGTCCACCGAACGCTCCGGTGATTCTTTGATTACGGCAATCACCTGCCACTGACCCGCCGGGGGCGTCCATTCGAGCTGTCCGTCGCGGACCTGTGACTGCAGGGAAACCCCGGACCCGGGAACAATCGCGTCGTCCTTCAGCTTGTACGCGGTGACGCCAATGCAGCCGTCCGGCAGCTTCCAGGAGAAGTCCTTCCGGCCTTTCACCCGCATCGACTTGTGGATGAGGCTTGCGCCGCGCACCGATCCGTCCGTGACGCCGATTTGATAGAACAGATTGTCATGTCCCGGCCAGTCAATCGTGTAGCCGCTCAGCCCGATGCCCATGCCGCGCTTGCGGCATTCCTCGGTCATCCATCGCCAGATGTCCCACCACGGCTCCGAGAAGATCGGCGGCTCGACGGGATACGTGAGCATGCCTGGATCATGCGCGTAGTTGATCTGAACGCCGGGAATGCCCGCGGCGTGCAGCTTATCAAGTTGCCACAGCAGCCGCTCCTTGTCCAGCGGGTCGCCGGTCCACCACCAGAACGGCACCTCGCCGTAGCCCGGCGGCGGCGTCGAGAACCCTTCCCGTGCATCGAGACCGGCATTGCTGGACGGAAACCCGGCCGCGTCGGCCGGGGGCGGCGCCAGCCGGGCCGGGTCGCTGAACGCCAGTTGAGCCGACGGTGCCGACAATGCCCAAAGCGCCGATGCGACGAGGAGAATTCCGCCCATGTGCCAACCTTCCCTTCCGTGCCGAGCCCGGTGTCCCGGGCATGTTTTTCGAAAGCTGCCGCTCGTGGACTCAGCGTCCGACCTGCCGTCTATTCCGCGACGGCCAGCGGCTGTCCGTTCCGGAACTCGTCCGCCGCGGGCGCGTCCAGTTCAAGCTTGATGACCGTATCGATCTGGTCCTGTTGCGCCGGCGCGAGGCGGAGCTGCAGGGCTTTCCTGCCTTGTTCCGCAGTCACATCGCCGCCGGTCAGGGCCGTGGCTTTAAGCAGCCTGGCCTTGAGCGGCGGAAGCTTCAGGTGATCGCCGTTCCAGCGGAAGACATGAAGATAGATGGCCTTGTCTTTGTACGTGGCCCCGCCCCATTCGCCGTTGCGGAACGGACCGCCGCGGGTACCGTAGATGCTCTCGCCGTATTGGGCCAGCCATGCCCCCAACTTCCTGAGTACCGCGGCCTGCTCGGCCAGGATCTCCCCGGACGGCGTCGGGCCCACGTTCAGAAGGAGGTTGCCGTCGCCGCTAGCGCAACTGGCCAGCATCCGGAGACATTCTTCGAACGTGCGGGTTCGGCCATCGGGGCGGTAGGACCAGCCGCCGCCATCCTTGCACTCCGTCATCGTGACACACGATTCCCACGGGCGGTCGTTCTGGAACTTCCCGATGCGTTGCTCGGGGGTGTCGAAGTCGCCCCGGACAAGCGAGGCCAGGTCAGGAGCAGGCTTGTCCTGCGTCTCGCGGATGAACCGGGCGGCGCGGTCGTTGACGAGGATGCCGGGCTGGAGCCGGTAGAGGCTGTTGAACAAGTCCTGAAAATCGTAATCGCGCCAGTTGCCGGCCACGTGGTCGAACCACAGCATGTCGACCCGGCCATAGTTCGAGAGCAGTTCGCAGACCTGCGCCCGGTAGAACGCGTCGTACTTCCTGTTGTCCCCGGCGAGGTAATCGGGGTGGGTCCAGTCGCGCGTCGAGTAGTACCAGCCGAGCTTCAGGCCGTGCTTGTGGGCGGCATCGGCCATTTCCCTGCAGATATCGCGCTGGAACGGCGTGGCGGCGATGCTGTATTCGGGCCGCAGTTTCGTCGGCCACATCGAAAAGCCGTCGTGGTGTTTCGTGATGAAGACAACGTATTTCATGCCGGCGTCCCTGGCCAGTTGCATCCAGGCATCCGCGTCAAACTTCACCGGGTTGAAGCGCTGATAGAGCGCGTCATAGACCTCGGCCGGCACACTTTCCAGGCCCGGATGATCGTGGGGATGGCCCCGGCGGGACCAACTGATCTCCGTGCCGTTCACGCTCGCGGGTCCCCAATGGATGAAGAGGCCGAAGCGGGCCTCGCGCCACCACGCAAGGCGCGCCTCGCGTTGCCCGGCAGACTCCAGGTTGGGCAGGAGAGGCTCCCCGGCCGGGACGCCTGCCGCCCGTGACACGAACATCACGATGAACAAGGCGGCCATCACGGAGAGGGTTTTCACTCGGCATCGGGTGTTCATGGGATTGCGTCCTCTCGTGCGTTTTGCGGGTGCGCCCCGGCGATATCGCCCAATTATCGGGATGCGGGCCGGGCGAGTCAACGGAGAGAAGAAAAGCAGGGCATCCGGGGACCGGCCTGGTATCGCCGCAACGCCTGTCCGTTGCCATTCTGTTGAATTCAGATGATTGACAGACCCGCTGTTTTCTCCTAGAATCAAACGGGGTCACAGAAACGGGATGGGTCGAGGTGGGTGCTTGTCCTGAGACAATCTGGGCCGTGCAAGCGGCCGTGTTGTCTTTGCGAGGGGGAAGAATCATGCGCATTTTTCGGAATCCGGGAAGCTTCGCGGTGTTCATGGCGGCGATGGCCTTTGCGCTCGCGGTGGAGGCCGGGTCCACGACGGCCTTGCTTCCGTCCGGCGCCTCTCACGCGTGGTGGGCGCAGCTTCAGCCGCGGATCGCAGGGCAGGAATACAATGTCGCGCAGCAGGACGCCCGGACGCTGCCGCACCCTGCCAGGGGATTGGCGACAGAAGCGGACTGGACGACGGATGGCGAGGGGGTCAACGACTTCTACGGCTTCTCGCTCGCTACGGCGGGGGACGTGAACGGGGACGGGTATTCGGACGTCATCGTCGGCGCACTGGGCTATTCCTCCGATGCGGGCCGCGTCTATGTCTACTACGGGTCCGCAAGCGGCCTGTCGCTGCTCTCCGGCTGGACGGCGGAGAGCGGCCAGAGCGGGGCCCGGATGGGGTGTTCCGTATCGACCGCCGGGGACGTGAACGGGGACGGTTACTCGGACATCATCGTCGGCGCCTACAATTATGATCGCGGCGAGACAAACGAGGGCCGCGTCTTCGTCTGGCTGGGCTCTGCCGCCGGCCTGGGCGAGAACGGCACCCCGGCCAATGCCGACTGGACCGCAGAGAGCAATCAGGCCGCTTCCTGTTTCGGCTATTCGGTCTCCACGGCGGGCGACATCAACGGAGACGGGTATTCGGACATCATTGCAGGCGCCTACCGCTATAGTGCCGGCCAGTTGCGGGAGGGTGCGGCCTTTGTGTGGCTGGGCTCGGCCGCGGGCCTCGGCGAGAACGGCACCCCGGCCAATGCCGACTGGATCGGGCAAGCCGATCAGGACGACGCGCACCTCGGCGTCGCAGTATCCACCGCCGGAGACGTGAATGGGGACGGGTATTCGGACATCATCGCCGGCGCCGACTCCTATGACGGCGGATTTGCGGATGAGGGCGCGGCCCTTGTGTGGCTGGGTCAAAATCCGGCCTCGGCGACGGCGGCACCCCGATCAACGCGGACTGGATGGCCACCAGTTATCAGGCAGACTCGTATTTCGGCGGCACGGTGTCCACGGCGGGCGATGTCAATGGCGACGGCTACGCCGACGTGCTTGTCGGAGCGCGTACTTACGACGTCGTGGGAAGCCATGAAGGGTGCGCATTCGCATGGCTCGGTTCCTCCACGGGCCTGGGTGTGGACGGCACCCCGGCCAATGCCGACTGGCGAGCGGCGGGTGACCGCGACATGGCGCTCCTCGGCTCGTCCGTGGGGACAGCGGGCGACGTGAATGGGGACGGATACGCTGACGTGATTGTCGGCGCCTATCACCGCGACGCCGACGCTTTGGTAAGCGCCGGCGCAGTGTGTGTGTGGCTGGGTTCCGCAACGGGCCTCGGCGCCGAAGGCACTCTGGCCAATGCCGACTGGCGCCGAGAAGGCGACGTCGCCGGCGCCGGTCTGGGGGGGGCCGCAGCGACGGCGGGCGACGTCAACGGCGATGGCTATGCCGATGTCCTCGCCGGGGCGAACGGCTATGATACGAGTACCGGCCGGGCGTATGCCTACATGGGTTCGGCCGGCAGTCTCTCCACGGACTCCCTGTGGACGCCGGATGGCGAGGGCATGTCGGACAACTTCGGGTGTTCGACGTCGTCCGCCGGAGATGTCAACGGCGACGGCTATGCCGATGTCATCGTCGGCGCACGCGGCCACAACTCGGGCAGCGGCCGCGTCTATGTCTACTACGGTTCCGCGAGCGGCCTGTCGGCGCTTCCGGACTGGACAGCCGACGGCGGGGCCACCGGGGACCGCTTTGGCGCCGCCGTCTCCACGGCAGGCGACGTGAATGGGGATGGCTACTCGGACATTATCGTCGGCGCCTATTACGACGATGAGAACGCATTGAGCAACGCTGGCCGGGTCTTTGTCTGGCTGGGTGCAGCGGCCGGCCTGGGGGACAACGGCACTCCCGACAATGCCGACTGGATTGCCACCGGGGACCAGGCGTCCGGAAGCCTGGGCTATTCCGTGGCCTCGGCCGGCGACGTAAACGGAGATGGCTACTCGGACATTATCGTCGGCGCGCAGAGCTATGATCGCGGCCAGACGAATGAGGGGACCGTCTTCGTCTGGCTGGGCTCCGCGTCGGGGCTCGGCGAGAATGGCACGCCGGCCAACGCCGACTGGATCGCGGAGTCCGATCAGGAGAGCGCCCAATTCGGTTACTCCGTATCGTCCGCCGGAGACCTGAACGGAGACGGCTACTCGGACATCATTGTCGGCGCGAACAAGTACGACAGCGGCCTGATCGATGAGGGCGGCGCCTTCGTGTGGCTGGGATCCGCGTCGGGCCTCGGCGAGAATGGCACGCCGGTCAATGCCGACTGGACCGCAATGGGCTATCAGGGTTCTGCAAATCTTGGAGCCTCCGTCGCGACGGCGGGCGATGTTAATGGCGACGGGTATGCAGAGATCCTTGTTGGCGCCTTCGGGTATGACGTCGATGCCGTGGATGCGGTCGGAACCGCCTATGTATGGCTGGGTTCGGCCTCGGGGCTGGGCGCGAACGGCGCCCCGGCCAATGCCGACTGGGCGGCGGCAAGCGACAAGAATCTCTCCTGGCTGGGCTATTCCGTGTCCGGCGCGGGCGACGCTAACGGCGACGGCTACGCCGACGTGGTTGTCGGCGCCAATCACCGCAACACCGCCTCACTGGTTGGGGCCGGCGCCGTGTACGTGTGGTTCGGCTCGGCCTCGGGGCTGGGCCCGGACGGAATCCCGGCCAACGCCGACTGGGGTAAAGAAGGCGATCAGGCCTACGGCGAACTGGGCAATTCCGTCGCCATGGCCGGCGATGTCAACGGAGACGGCTACGCCGACCTCATTGTCGGCGCCGAAATGTACTCCTCGGAAACTGGCCGGGCCTTCGTCTATGTCGGCAACGGCGAGGCGGGTTACGGCGTGAGCCTGAATCCCCGGCAACGACGCAGCGACGATGCCGGCCCGATTGCCCGGCTCGGCGCAAGCGACAGTGAAACGAGCCTGCGATTGGCCGCCCTGGGGCGCACGCCCTTCGGATACGGCCGGGTGAAGCTGGAATGCGAAGTGAAGCCGGCGGGCGCGCCCTTTGACGGCCTGGGCACAATTCAGAGCGCGGCGTGGAGGGATGCGGATGCGGGCGGCGCTCAACTGAACGAGTTGATGGCGGGCCTCGCGGCAGACGCAGGCTATTGCTGGCGGGTGCGCTTGCTGTTTCACCCGGCATCCACGCCGTTCCAGCAGAAGAGCCGATGGTTCAGCATGCCCTGGAACGGCGGAACGGAACTCGATTTCCGGACGGTGGCCGACTCGATTCCGCCCGGCGTCACACTGGCATGCGACGCGCCGGACCCGGCCGACGGCGACATTGTCATCCTCGCCACGTTGAGCGAACCCAGCGCAGATTTCTCCGACTCGGACATCGCGCCCTCGAACGCCGCCGTCGCCGGGTTCTCGGGCAGCGGCATGAATTACAGCTTCACGCTTCATCCGTTGGCGCAGGGCCTGTTTTCCTGTGTGGTGAGCGCGGATTCGTTCCACGATGCCGCGGGCAATCCGAACACCGCCTCCAATGCCATCAGCCGGACATACGACGTCGCAGAAGGCGAAGGCGAAGGCGAAGGCGAAGGCGAAGGTGAAGGTGAAGGCGAAGGTGAAGGCGAAGGCGAGGGTGAGGGTGAAGGTGAAGGGGGACCTCCTGAGTATCACACGGCCGACCAGGATGGAGACGGATTCATCAATCTCTCCGAACTGCTGCGCGTGATCCAGTTCTTCAATTCCGATGGCTATCACTGCGATGCAGCCGGCGAAGACGGATACAATCCGGGACCGGGCGATCGGCTGAGTTGCCTCCAGCATCAAAGCGACTACAATCCGGCGGACTGGGCTGTTGACCTCTCCGAATTGCTTCGCCTGATCCAGTTCTTCAACTCGGGCGGCTATCACGCATGCCCGGGCGAAGGCACCGAAGATGGGTACTGCGTCGGCCCGTAGGGCCGGCGAAACCCCGGCGGCTCGCGACTGATCAGCGGCCGGGGAGTCCCGCGTCCGTGGCGCCAGCGCCGGACACAAACTCTACGTACTCGACTGCGCCCGGCCCGATCTCGACGGCAACGGATTCCCCGGAGGGCTGGATGCGCCCCGAGCGCCATGCCCGGCTCGCGCCACAGCTCATCCGCGGTTTCAGTGTCACCTGCGCCACGGCCGCCGGATCCGTCACCGCCGGTTGATCCTTCTTCTTGCTCACCCCGCGATGGTTGATCAGTTCAATCACCCATCCGTTCGGAAGGCGGTTGATCTGATATTGGATCGCATCGCCCTCGACGGCGATCGGCAGGACTTCCTCACAGAGGCGCGCCAGGCGCTCATTGGAAATCGCCGCCGGGCGGCCCGTCGCCGGATGTTTCCAGGATTCGAGCACTTCGACCTCGCCGTGCCGCGCTAGCCGCTCGAACTGTTCCCCGAGCGCATCGCGATGGCGTGCCGACAGGAGGACGCGGCTGCCGCGGCGCAGCGATTTCTCCAACTCGCCCAGGAACGCATCGTCGAACGTGATATCGCCGGCCAGCAAAATGACGGGATACGTGGGCAGGACTTCGGGCGGCACGCTCGTCAGGAGCACGTCGAACATTTCGCCATAGGGCGTGGGCCGGAGATAGCTGCTCTCGGGATTCTCGGGGTCGGGTTTCACGTGGATGTGATCACTTCCGGGGAAGAGCTGGAAATCGAAGAGGTCGCGCAGTTCCCGGTCTCCCGCCGTGGGTTCCAGAATGCCCCAGGGTTTGTCCATGTATCCGTTGTAGCCCGCCAGATGATCGAGCACCACCGCCACCGGCGTGTAGGGCACGCCGCGATCATGTTCCTGCAGGAACGCGAAAACCTCGGAGGCCTTGCGCCCGTGCGAGGTCAGCGTCCACGGGGCGTCCGGCTGCTCGAAAAACGTCGCTATGCTGTTCTCGGGCGTAATCAGCGCCGCGCCGGCAAACCAGGCATGGAGCCACATCCGTTCATAGAAGCTGAGGGAGTGCCCGGCATCCAGGCCCCGGGCGCCGCCCCCCTCCCCCCGCAACGGCCCGCTCGAGGTGCAGGCGCCGGCGAACCACGGGCTGACCTGAACCGACCACGGCTTCTGCCACTGCCGGGAGGCGCCCCGGGCGAAGGCCAGCTTCGACTGCGTGAACGCGATGTTCTCCCCGACTTCCAGGCCAATGCACCGCGCCCCCCATTCGCCGGCATAGGCCTCGTAATGCGAATGCCCCGTCACACTGATCACGCGCCCCAGCAGGTCCCGGCTCCGGGTCATGAAGTAGGACTTGAGCACGCCGTAGCATTCCTGCTTGCTGCCCGGGCGGTGGTCGTAGCCGGCAAGCCCCGCCGGTTTCATCAGATGCTTGTACGTGTCGAAGTCCTTGCCGAAATTCCCGCGCCACCACGATTCGTCGCACGAGAGGTTGTGGAAGTAATAGCCCCATTCGCCCAGTTGCACGGCCGTGAAGACCCCCGACCGGTCCATGGCTTCGAGCACCGCTTCGTTTTCGCGGCCCAGCGGCCCGCGGCCGCCCACGATCTGCATGTCCCCGCCGGGATAGCAGACCACGGGCCAGCCCACCGTGGCGAGGTACTCGAAGACCGGCTTCATGTCCGGATGCGGGCCCGGGCCCGGATCGAAGCCGTTGCCCAGGTGCTCTTCCCGCATCACTGCGACGAGTTGACGGACCTTGTCCAGTTCCCCGGGCGCGCCATAGAGCGTGAAGACCACGCCCTGCTGGCCCGGCAAGAGCCGGGGCTGTTGCATGCCGCGGGCCAGCGCTTCAAAATCCGGAAATGAATCGCCGGCCGCGCACGAGGCGGGCTGCACCGCAACGAGCGCTCCCGCAAGCATCCCCAGCACGGCGGACATAAGGCAGAGAGGTCTCATCGTGGTTCGTTCTCAACAAGTTGGAGTGGATTGAAGGCACGATTCTTCGGAGACAACGGAACCCCCGGGAAGCCCGGAGGGCGCGGCGGCGCGGCCCCTACCGCAGTTCTTTGACCTTGAGGTTGCGGAATTCAATCCGATAGCCTTCGCCCTCGAGGCCCACAAGGCCCTTCGGATTCCCGCAGTCGTTCACCTCGCACGTAACGGCCCCGTTGACCCATAGGGTCAACACGTTGCCGCGCGCCGTGATCTCGAGTACGTTCCATTCGCCGGCGGGCTTCACCCGCCCGTCCTTCACCTCGCCCTGTGTGTTGAAGGACTTCTTGCGGCCGTCCGCGCCGGGCGTTTGCCCGAAGAGATAGCCGCCGTTCCCGTCGCCGAACTGCGCCTGATGCCAGATTGCGCCGTCTTTGGCGTTCCGGACATAGGCGCCGCTGTTGTAGCCGGACTTCCCTTCAACCTTCGTGTAGCGGAACTCGAAGTGAAACACCGCGTCGCCGAATTCGCGATCGCAGAGCAGCATGTCGTGCCCGCCATCGCCCTCGCAAACCAGCACTTTGCCGGTTTCGTCAACGTGCCATTGCTGCTTCTCCAGCGGCGCGCCGGGCGGCACGGGCACCCGCGTCCAGCCCTGCAAGCCGGCCGGCGGCATCAGATCCACCCAGCCCGAGGAGTCCGCCTCCAGCGCGCTCGGCGACGGCCCTGCGACCGCGAGAGTCCCCATCACAATGCCCGCCAGCAGGAGGCACCCAAGGCCCCCGCGGCAAAGCGCACGAATCGATGTATTGCGTAAAATGGTCATGCCGGATGTTATCCCGCCGGCGAATCCGAAATCAATGTGCGTTCCCGGGCGTGAACCCCTGGCACGTGCCGTTTCCCCCTTGTCTCCCGCCGCTCTTGCCGCAATGGCTTGTTCATTTGGCAAATCCTGCTATACTTCTCCGTCGGCCATCCGGGCGCGGATGCCGCACCCGACAGGGGAGTTCACGTTGGAAGAAGATCGCTATTCCTATCTGGACAATCTCCGGGTGAGTCTCACCGCGTTGGTTATCTGCCATCATGCCAACGCGGCATACGGATCGCCCGGCGGCTGGTATTACATCGTTCATGAGCGCGGCGGTGCTGTGGCGGAGATCCTGGCGACGATGTTCGCCGCCGTGACCCAGGCCTTCTTCATGAGTTCGTTCTTCCTGATCTCCGCGTATTTCACCGCGCCCGCCTGCGACCGCAGAGGCGCCGGGGGCTTCGCGCTGCGACGCCTGGCCCGGCTGGGCATTCCGTTCCTCGTGTACTTCTACGGGTTGAGCCTTGTGTTGAATTTCATGGTTCGCTCCTTTCAAGGCCGTGTTCATGAAGGCTTTCTGGCCTACTTCTCCAGACGTTTCCTCGAGTATGGCGAACCGGGTCCGCTCTGGTTCACGTTCACCCTCCTGATTTTTGAAGGGGTGTACCTCGTGGTCCGCATGCTGGCAGACAGGTTTGGCCGCACCCCGCGGCAATACCCCCTGCCCACCGACCGCCAGGTCCTGCTGTTCATTCTGGGCATCGGACTCTTCACGTTCCTGCTGCGGCAGTGGCAGCCGCTTACGGCCTTTGTCTTCCATCTGCGGCTGGCCTTCTTCCCCCTGTACGTCTGTATGTTCGCGTTCGGCGTAATGGCCTATCGCTCCGGCTGGTTCTCGCGCCTGAGCGCGCAACAGGCCAATCGCTGGTTCGCGGTTTCCCTGGCCGCCATCGCGATCGCGCCGGCATTCATGTTCCTCAATGCGGCGCTGGGCAACGACTACTTCGCCTTCTGGGGCGGCTTCAACTGGCAGTGCTACATTTATGCCGCCTGGGAGCCGTTCCTCTGCGTGGGCATCAACATGAAGCTCATCGTGCTCTTTCGGGACCGCTTCGACTTTTCCACCCCGTTCACCCGGAGAATGGCCAGGAGTTCGTATACCGCCTATATCCTGCATGCCTTCTTCGTGGTCATGGCCACGTACCTCTTCACATTCTTCTCGTGGGGCAGGCTCCCGGAGATCCTGCTGATGTGGCCAGTGGCCGTCATCTCGTGCTTCCTCTTCGCCGACGTGGTCCGCCGCATCCCCGTGCTCAACAGGGTGCTCTGACCCCCCTTGCCCGCCCGCTTGCGCAGCACACCCCCCGGAAAGCAACGGCCCCGGAGGGGAACCCTCCGGGGCCGGATTGGACATTGTCTGAGTGCCTAGACCGCTTCTTCCTCCGCGCCTTCGTCTTCGTCCAGCGCCGAGACTTCGCCCGGAACGCCGATCTCGAGTTCGGCGGTGAAGTCTTCGAGCGAAGCGTCCTTGAGCAGCGGCTGCGTGTCCTGGTAGTGCGGGCTGCCGGTGCCGGCCGGAATCAGATGGCCGATGATCACGTTCTCCTTCAGGCCGCGCAAGTAGTCCCGCTTGCCGCTGAGGGCGGCTTCCGTGAGCACGCGCGTGGTCTGCTGGAAGGAGGCCGCGGCCACGAAGCTCTCGGTGCTCAACGCGGCCTTGGTGATCCCCTGCAGGATCGGTTCGGCTTCCGCCGGACGGCCGTTGCGGCGCTGGGTCTGTTCGTTGCTCTCGGCGAAGCGGCCCTTGTCCACTTCTTCGTGCGCGAGGAACGGCGTGTCGCCCGGATCGTCTTTGATGCGGACTTTGCGCAGCATCTGGCGGATGATCACCTCGATGTGCTTGTCGTTCGTGCGGACGCCCTGCAGACGATAGACCTGCTGCACTTCGTCGAGCAAATAGCGCCGGAGCGCGTCTTCGCCCTGCACTTCCAGGATGTCCTGCGGGATGACCGGGCCGTCCGTGAGGCGCTGGCCGGCATACACGCGGTCGCCCGTCTGCACGTTGAGGTGCTTGCCGGGCGGAATCGTGTATTCGCGCTCTTTGCCGACCGGCGGCATGACCTTGACCTTGCGCATGCCCTTGGAGACACCGCCGAGTTCGACCAGGCCGTCGATGTGGCTGATGACCGCGGGGGACTTCGGCTGGCGGGCTTCGAAGAGCTCCGCCACGCGCGGCAGACCGCCCGTGATGTCCTTGGTCTTGCTGAACTGGCGCGGCGTCTTCGCGAGGAGGTCGCCGGCCTTCACCTTTTCGTTGTCGTTCACGACGATGTGCGTGTCCGCGGGCACGGTCGCGAAGGCCAGCACCTCGCCGTCCTTGCCGTGAATCGTGATCTGCGGATGCAGGTCGCCTTTGTGCTCCGTGATGACGCGTTCTTCAAGACCCGTGTCCGGGTTGATGTCCACGCGGACCGTCACGCCTTCGAGAATTCCGTCGAAGTGAATCGTGCCCGACTGCTCGGCCATGATCGAGACGTTGTACGGGTCCCACTGATAGACGACCTGGCCCTTCTTCAGCTTCTGACCGTCTTCGCAATGCAGCACGCAGCCCGTCGGCACGGGCAGGCGGTGGATTTCCTTGCCGTCCATGCCCAGGAGGCCGATTTCACCACCGCGGTTCACGGCCACCGTCTGGCCCTGGCGGTTGATGGCGGTGCGCACATTGCGGAACTGGACGATGCCGTTGTCCACCATGCGGATGTCCGTGCTCTCGACCTGCCGGCTCGCGGCGCCGCCGATGTGGAACGTACGCATGGTCAACTGCGTGCCCGGCTCGCCGATGGACTGGGCGGCGATGATGCCGACCGCCTCGCCGAGTTCCACCAGTTTCCCCGTGGCGAGATTGCGCCCGTAGCACTTCGCGCACACGCCGCGCTTGGATTGGCAGGTGAGCACGGAGCGAATGCGGACGCCGGGCAAGCCGGCTTCCACGATCTGCCGGGCCTTGTCCAGGTCGATTTCCTCGCTGGCTTCCACGATGGGCCGGGGACGGCCGGGAACCGCGATATCTTCCAGCGCGTAACGGCCGACGATGCGCTCTTCCAGCGGCGCGATGATGTCCGAACCGTCCATGAGCGGTTCGACCCAGACGCCGTTCAGAGTGCCGCAGTCCAGTTCCTCGATCGTGATGTCCTGGGCGACGTCCACCAGACGGCGCGTCAGATACCCGGCGTCGGCCGTCTTGAGGGCGGTGTCGGCCAGGCCTTTGCGGGCGCCGTGCGAGGAGATGAAGTACTCAACCACCGTGAGGCCTTCGCGGAAGTTCGAGGTGATCGGCGACTCGATGATGTCGCCCGACGGCTTGGCCATCAGGCCGCGCATGGCCGCCAACTGGCGGATCTGCGATTTGCTGCCGCGCGCCTTCGACTGGTACATGAGGTAGATGCCGCTGAATCCCTCGGCGTAATCTTCCATCTGGCGCAACATCGCGGCGGAGACAGACTCCGTCGTCGTCGTCCATTCGTCGATGATCTTGTTGTAGCGTTCGCCTTCCGTGATCAACCCGTTCTGATACATCTCGTCGATGCGTTCGACCTCGGCGCGGGCCTTTTCGATCAGTTCGGGCTTGTCTGGCGGCACAACCATGTCGCCAATCGCGATGGAAAGGCCGGACAGGGTCGCATACTTGAACCCGACTTCCTTGAGCGCGTCGAGCAGGTCCACGGTCTTCTTGTGCCCGTTCTTGGCGTAGCACTTCGCGATGACCTCGCCAATCGTGGACTGATCGTGCTGGCGGTTGACGTCGCGGATCGTGATCTCCGCCGGCAGGCCGTCGGCCAGCAGCACGCGGCCGACCGTCGTGTCGATAATCTCGCCGTTGTCCCAGAGCTTCACTTGCGCGTGAATGTCCGCCACGCCCATGCGGAAGGCCATGATCACCTGCGAAGTGTTCGGGAACACCTTGCCGGGATTCAGGATTTCGCCCTTGGGGCCGGACCACTCGGGCTTCCATTCGCCCTTCACGCCCTTGCCCGCCTTGCTCATCCACGCGATGCCCAGCACGATGTCCTGGCTGGGCGTGACGATCGGCGTGCCGTCGGACGGCGAGAAGATGTTCGAACTGGACATCATCAGCAGGTGCGCTTCGAGCTGCGCGGCCGGCATCAGCGGCACGTGCACCGCCATCTGGTCGCCGTCGAAGTCCGCGTTGAACGCGCGGCACACCAGCGGATGGATCCGGATGGCTTTGCCTTCGATGAGCACGGGCTGGAAGGACTGAATGCCCAGACGGTGCAGCGTCGGCGCGCGGTTCAGCATCACGGGATGGTCTTTGATGACATCCTCGACGATATCCCACACCTCGTCGCGGCCCTGGGCGATGGCGCGCTTCGCGGCCTTGATCGTGCTCGCGATGCCCCGCTCCTTGAGCTGATGAATGATGAACGGCTCGAAGAGCTCGAGGGCCATGCGCTTGGGCAAGCCGCACTGATGCAGCTTGAGTTCGGGACCGACCACGATCACGGAACGGCCCGAATAGTCCACGCGCTTGCCCAGCAGATTCTGCCGGAACCGGCCCTGCTTGCCCTTCAGCATGTCGCTCAGGGACTTCAGCGGACGGTTGCCCGCGCCCAGCACGGTGCGGCCGTGGCGGCCGTTGTCGAACAGGGCGTCGACCGCCTCCTGCAGCATTCGCTTCTCATTGCGCAGAATGACTTCCGGCGCACGCAGCTCGATGAGGCGTTTCAGGCGGTTGTTCCGGTTGATCACCCGGCGGTAGAGGTCGTTCAGGTCGCTCGTGGCATAGCGGCCGCCTTCCAGCGGAACCAGCGGGCGGAGATCCGGCGGAATCACCGGAACCACGTTCAGGACCATCCACGCGGGGTTGTTGCCCGACTTGCGCAGCGCTTCGACAACCTTCAGGCGCTTAATGGACTTCGCCCGCATCTGCGACGAGGTCGTGCTGGCGAACTGCGTGTGCAGTTCGGCGCTCAGCGCGTCCAGGTCGAGTTCTTCGAGCAGCATCTGAACGGCCTCGGCGCCCATCTTCGCCACGAAGCGATCGCCGAACTCCGAACGCGCATCCTGATACTCGTCCTCAGTCAGCGTCTGCATCTTCTCGAGGCTCGTGTCGCCCGGCTCGATGACGATGTAGTTCTCGAAGTAGATAATGCGTTCGAGCGTCCGGATCGACAGGTCGAGCAGGTTGCCGATGCAACTCGGCGTCGTCTTGAAGAACCAGATGTGCGTCACGGGGACGGCCAGCTTGATGCAGCCCATCCGCTCCCGGCGCACTTTCGATTCGGTGATTTCCACGCCGCAGCGATCGCAGGTGATCCCGCGGTGCTTCACTTTCTTGTATTTCCCGCAGCCGCACTCCCAGTCCTTGACCGGGCCGAAAATGCGCTCGCAGAACAGGCCGTCCTTCTCCGGCTTGAAGGTGCGGTAGTTAATCGTCTCCGGCTTCTTGACCTCGCCCCGGGACCACTTCAGGATTTCTTCCGGGGAAGCAATCCGGATGGCAATAGCGTCAAAACGTTCACCGGTGGTGGCAACATACTTAGCCAAGGCTTAGTCCTCCGCGTTTTCGTCTTCGTTGTCCGCGCTGCCTTCGACCCGGACGAGTTTCATGACATCGAGGCACAGGCTCTGCATTTCGCGCACGAGCACGTTGAACGATTCGGGTGTGCCGGGCTCGACGTCGCGCTCGCCCTTCACAATCGCCTCGTACACTTTCGTGCGGCCCTGGATATCGTCGGACTTGACCGTCAACAACTCCTGAAGCGTGTAGCCCGCGCCGTAGGCCTGGAGCGCCCACACTTCCATTTCGCCGAAGCGCTGGCCGCCGAACTGCGCCTTGCCGCCCAGCGGCTGCTGGGTGACCAGCGAGTACGGCCCGATGGCGCGCGCGTGGATCTTGTCGTCCACCAGGTGGTTCAGCTTCATCATGTAGATGTTGCCCACGCACGTCTCCTGGTGCATCGGCTCGCCGCTGCGGCCGTCGCGCAGCCGGATCTTGCCGCTCTCCGGCAGGCCCGACTTCTTGAGATACTGCGCAATCATGCCCTCGCTCGCCCCGTTGAACACGGGCGAAGCCACCTTCATGCCGAGCGCCTTCACGGCCCAGCCCAGGTGCGTTTCGAGGATCTGGCCCACATTCATTCGGGACGGCACGCCCAGCGGATTCAGCACGATCTGCACCGGGGTGCCATCGGGCAGGAACGGCATGTCTTCGACCGGAACAATGCGGGCCACAACGCCCTTGTTGCCGTGGCGGCCGGCCATCTTGTCGCCGACGGACATGCGGCGCTTCGTGGCCACGAAAACCTTCACGAGCTTGATGACGCCCGGCGGAAGCTCATCGCCCTTGCGCAGGCGCTCGATCTGGCTGTCGCGGAAGGCCACGAGCTTGGCCTCTTCCATCGCGGCCATGTTGACGAGGCGCGTCACTTTCTGCTGGAGCTTCTTCTCCTCCAGTTTCATGCGGGCCAGCACGCTGTAGTCGGCCTTCTCCAGATGGGCCACGCGAATGCGCTTGCCCTTCTCGAGCACGAGCTCTTCCGTGCGGTGATCATACACGTCATCGAGAATCTTCAGGCCGATGACGTCATCGCGGACCAGCTCCACGAACGTGTTGCGGATTTCGGCGATGCGCTCGTCGTACTGCCGCTTGATCTTCGTCACTTCCGCCGTCAGCGTCTTCTTGGACTGGGCGTCCATGGCCTTGTCCCGGCGGCTGCAGACCTTCACGTCCACCACCACGCCGGTCGAGCCGGGCGGCACGGTCAACGAAGCGTCGCGCACGTCTTCGGCCTTCTCGCCGAAAATCGCGCGGAGCAGCTTCTCTTCGGGCGCCAGTTCGGTCTCGCCCTTGGGCGTCACTTTGCCCACGAGGATGTCGCCCGCGCTGACCTTAGAGCCGATGCGGATGATCCCGTCCTCGTCCAGGTTGCGCAACGCGTCTTCGCTCACGTTCGGAATGTCGCGCGTCACTTCCTCGGGGCCGAGCTTCGTGTCGCGCGCTTCAAGTTCAAACACGTTGATGTGAATCGACGTGAACACGTCTTCCTTCACGAGGTCTTCGCTCAGGATGATCGCGTCTTCGAAGTTGTAGCCTTCCCACGGGAGGAACGCCACGAGCACGTTCCGGCCCAGGGCCAGCTCGCCGTTGTCCGTGGCCGGGCCGTCGCCGATGATGTCGCCGCTCGCCACGTGGTCGCCCTTCTGGACGATCGGGCGCTGGTTGATGCACGTGTTCTGGTTCGAACGCGTGTACTTCTTCAGCGGGTACGTGTCTTCGTCCGAACGGAACGGGTTGTCGTGCTTCGTCTTCTTGCTGCGCACGCGAATCACTTCGCTGTCCGCGTACTCGACCACCCCTTCGCGTTCCGCGCGCACCACCGTGCCCGAGTTCCGGGCGGTCACGCCCTCCAGGCCCGTGCCCACCAGCGGGGCTTCCGCCTTGAGCAGCGGCACCGCCTGGCGCTGCATGTTCGAGCCCATCAGGGCGCGGTTCGCGTCGTCGTGTTCCAGGAACGGAATCAGGGCGGCCGCCGCGCTCACGAGCTGCTTGGGCGAAATGTCCATGTAGTCGACCTGCTCCGGCGCCACCTGCGGGAAGTCGCCCCGGTGGCGGCACAGCACGGTGCGGCGCTGGAAGCGGCCCTTGGCGTCCAGCGGCTCGTTCGCCTGTGCGATGACGTAGTTGTCTTCGTCGTAGGCCGAGAGCATTTCGATCTCGCCGGTCACGCGGCCGTTCTCGACTTTCCGGTATGGCGTCTCAAGGAACCCGTACTCATTGATGCGCGCATACGTCGACAGCGAGGCCATCAGGCCGATGTTCGGGCCTTCCGGCGTCTCGATGGGGCAGATGCGCCCGTAGTGCGTGGGGTGCACGTCGCGCACCTCGAATCCCGCGCGCTCGCGGCTCAGGCCGCCCGGCCCCAGCGCGCTCAGGCGGCGCTTGTGGGTCAGTTCCGCCAGCGGGTTAATCTGGTCCATGAAGTGCGAGAGCTGGCTGCGGCCGAAGAAATCCTTGATGACCGCGCTGATCGGCTTCGGATTCACGAGGTTCTGCGGCGTAAGCTGCTCTTCATCCTGGAAGTTCATGCGCTCGCGCACGGTGCGTTCCATCCGCACGAGCCCGATCCGCACCTGGTTCGCCAGCAATTCGCCCACCGCGCGCACCCGCCGGTTGCCCAGGTGGTCGATGTCGTCCAGCACGCCTTCGCCGCTGCGCAGGTTGACCAGATACTGAAGCGTGGCGACCACGTCTTCCTTCGTCAGCGTGCGCACGGTCTGCGGGATCTGCAGCCCGAGTTTCCGGTTGATCTTGTAGCGCCCGACCGCCGCGAAGTCATAGCGGCTGGCATCGAAGAAGAGGCGCTGGAAGAAGGTCCGGCAGGTCGAGTCGGTCGCCGGATCGCCGGGGCGGATCCGCGCGTAGATTTCGCGGAAGGCGTCTTCCTGGGTCTGGGTGCGATCGTGCGAAAGCGTCATCACGAGCGTGGCGTCTTTTGAGATCTCCTCGCGGTTGAGGATCTTCACTTCCTGCACGTGCGAACGCATCACCTTGTTGATGGCCGTCGCCGTGAGCTCGGTCGCCGCGTCGGCCAGCACCTCGCCCGTCTCGGGATCGATCACGTCGGCCGCCAGCCAGGCGCCCAGGATTTCCTCGGGGTCGCAGGGATGCCCGTTCACCTTCACCTTGGTCCGGCCGAAGGTCACGCTGTCGAAGCTGTAGAACAACGACAGGATTTCTTCCGGCTCGATGTATCCGAAGGCCTTCAGGAACGACGTGGCCAGGACCTTCGACCGGCGGTCAATGGTCAGCCAGAGATAGTCGTTGACGTCGTATTCGAATTCCAGCCACGCCCCGCGGTAGGGGATGATGCGCGCGGAGAGCAGCGCCTTGCCGTTCTGGTGAATCTTCCGTTCAAACGACACGCCCGGTGACTTGTGGAGCTGGCTCACGATGACGCGTTCCGCGCCATTGATGATGAACGTGCCGGTCGGCGTCATGACGGGAAGCTCGCCCAGGAAGACCTCCTGCTCCAGCATCATCTTCTCGCGCGTCTCGCCCGAGGAGCCAACCTCTTCGTAGCGCACGAGCCGGAGCAGCGCCTTCAGCGACGCGGCATAGGTCATCCCGCGTTCCTGGCACTCCTGGATCGTGTACTTCGGCGGGGTAAACGAGTAATGGACGAATTCCAGTTTCGTCAGCCCGTTCGGCGAGGCGATCGGAAACACTTCCAGGAAAACCTCCTGGAGTCCAACCAGTACCCGTTCATCCGGCGGCACATCCCATTGCAGGAAATCCCCATACGATTTGGTCTGAATTTCGATCAAATCGGGCAATTCTTCGTGATCCGGGATCACACCCAGCGTGGGACGCTCTAGACGGGGAGCTACAGCCATGAAGAGACTCCTTTGGCTAAAGTTAACGAGGTAAAGGTGTTATCGCATTACCACAGGCAGGGCCAAATGCCACGCGCCTCCGCTTAAAGACAGATCTCCCCCATCGGGGAGCGTAGCTTTTAAGTATATCACGCTGAAATCCCGCTGTCAAACGGATTCCAACGAAATTTTTCAACATACTTTTCTTCTTTATTTCTCCCTCGAGAAACCCCGCATTCCCCGCGAAAATTTCCTTGGAATCTCCCTGCCGCTTCTGCTATCTTACAGCCGCCGGAATCTGGGTGTAGCGCCGGGAACAGAGGCCGGACCAGTACGGGTACCATGGTGGCACGACGGGGGGTGCAGTGTGATGATGTGTCCTTCGGAGCGCTGCAATCTTCCGTTGTGTGCGGTATTTTAGCACATCGGGTGAGTCCATTGGCAATTCCTCGGCGTCCCCGCAAAGCTCCCGTCAAGTTCCCCTTTCGCGGAAGCCCCTCCTTGTTTGGCCATAGATTCAAAGAAGTGGCCGCTTCAACCACTGGACAGTGTCGGCACACCCCGGCACATCCGCAACGCGGCAGGTTCAGCCTATGAAGTTGCGCGGGAAGACGGCGATCATCTTGTTGGGCGCCACGGCCATTTTCTTTGTCGTGGTCTATTTGTGGTCCCGGTTCGTCCTGCTCGGGGGCTTCGCCCAAACCGAGGAGGACGAGGTACGGCGCGGGCTCGACCAGGTACTGGACTCGATGAAGGGACAGTTGCAGGCCCTCAGCACCCGCACGGCCGACTGGGCCTACTGGGACGAGAGTTACCAGTTTGTTGAGGACCGCAATCAGGACTACATCGACAAGAACACGGGCTACGACCAGTTCGCCAGCTTTTCCTCACTGGTGAACTTCATCCTCTTCTTCAACCGCCGAGGAGAGCTGGTCTTCACGAAGGGGTTCGACCTCAAGACCCAGGAGGAAATCCCCGCGCCCCCCGGACTGCTCGGCCGTCTGGCACAAGACAGTCCCTTCCTGAATCATTCCGATGAGAAGAGCAAGGCCGAGGGCCTCCTGCTTACAGACGAAGGGCCGCTCCTGGTGGCCTCGCGGCCCATCCTTACGAGCGACATGAAGGGCCCCATCCGCGGCACACTCGTTTTTGCCGGGCTCCTCAACCAGGAACGCGTTCACGACATCGCCGCCAAACTGCGCACTTCCCTGGAGCTGCGAAGATTGGACGAACCCGGTCTCCCCTCCCCATTCCAGCAGGCCCATGAACTGCTCGCGAGCGGCGCCACCGCGGTTGTCCGGCCGTTGGACAAAGCGCGGATTGCCGGATACACGTTCCTGCGCGACGTCGCCGGCCAGCCCATTCTCCTGCTCCGCCTGGACGCGCCCAGGCAGGTCTACGATCGCGGACTGCGCACGCTCCAGTACTTTGGCATCGGCGTGATCGTGACCGGCGTTCTCCAGGGGCTGATCATGCTTTTCATGCTGCGCAGCACCGTCCTGAGCCCGCTCATGCGGCTCACCGCCGGGCTTCGCGCGATTGAGGCCACTGCCGACCCGGCGCAACGCGTGCCCGTCCAGACGCGCGATGAGGTCGGCGAACTGGCCGAGAGCATCAACCGAACCCTGGCCTCCCTCGAAGCGGCACAGAACGCCGTGCACTTCAGCGAAGCGCGCCTGCGCGCCGTCGTCGAGAACGCCGTCGACGGGATCATCACGATGGATGAACGGGGCTGCATCCAGTCCGTCAACAAGGCCGCCGAGCGGATTTTCGGCTACGAGGCGGACGAACTCCTCGGACGCGAGGTCACGGTTCTCATGCCCGAACCCTACCGCGGCCAGCATCACGAATTCCTCGACGCCTACCTGCGCGAGGGCGAGCAGAAACTGATTGGCATGGGCCGCGACTTCCTCGCCGTGAAGAAGGATGGGAGCATCTTTCCCGTGTATCTCGCCGTCAGCGAGGTCCGGC
This sequence comes from Candidatus Hydrogenedentota bacterium, assembly GCA_903837785.1. Lineage (GTDB taxonomy): Bacteria > Hydrogenedentota > Hydrogenedentia > Hydrogenedentales > CAILVY01 > CAILVY01. The sequence goes on along the minus strand of CAILVY010000183.1, from coordinate 844 downwards.
TCGGTGAACAGCGCCTGTTCACCGGCATCCTGCGCGACATCACGGAGCGCAAGCGCTACGAGGAGTTCCTCGCCCACGCGGCCGCGCACGACGCGCTCACCGGGCTCATGAATCGCCGCTCGCTGGAAGAGGAACTCGAGGTCGCGCTCAACGCCGCCAAGCGCTACGGCCACGCCTTCAGCCTTTGCATGGGCGACATCGACAACTTCAAGCAGGTCAACGACCGCTATGGCCACGCCCTGGGCGATGCGGTGCTGAAGAGGGCGGGCGAGATCATTCACAAGGAGATCCGCAAAGAGGACTTCGGCGCGCGCTTCGGCGGAGACGAGTTCTGCATCGTCTTCACGCACACCCCAAGCGTGGACGCGATCAAATGCATGGAGCGCATCCGGCACGCCCTTTCTTCGCATGTCTTCTGCCCCGAAACCGGCCACCCCTTCCTGGTCACCGGCTCCTTCGGCATTGCCGATTTGACCACCCGCGAAATGGATGCCAAGGCCCTGCTCGCCGCCGCCGACCAGGCCCTCTATCAAGCCAAGAATGAAGGCCGGAACCGAATCGTCATGCAAACGCGATGACGGCAGACAGTCCAGAATGTGCTATACTGCAGAAGTTCAAAAATACTCGCAGAACTCGTGTGCGGGTGAATCGTCGCCCTGCAATTGGATTACGATCACGGACTACAATAACAAAGTCTGCGTGAAAGCAAGTCGGCGCCAATGGTGCCAACGTTGAGGGGCTGGCAATTAGGAGTGCGTCTCCGTCCCGTTTCCAATCGCGCCGAAAGAGGAATTCAACAAGGTGGAATCACTCGTAGAAAGGGCAAAGCACGCCAACACGACTG
>CAILVY010000182.1 GCA_903837785.1 Candidatus Hydrogenedentota bacterium | reverse complement strand
GGTGTCGCTCGAGGCGTTTAGCCCGATGATTCCGCTGAACGCGCAGGATTCGGGACTGCCCTGCGTTGTTTTTCGATTCACAGTGAAGAACGGCGGAGACGCCGCGGTGGACGCTTCGATCCTGGCTACAGTGCCGAATCTCGTGGGCTGGGATGGCTATGCGGCCCTCAAAAGCATTGACTTCGAGGAGTTCGCCGCAAACGAGAACGTGCTCGACGGGAAGTGCCTGCTCTTACGGACGGCGCCCGGCCAGGTTCACGGCCTGAGTGCGCCCTGTGCGCTTGCGACGAACGACGATTCCGTGGCGTGGGCCTTTCGGCAGTGTGAGAACCTGACGCTTCATCACATCCGGAATTCCGCGCCGCTCGACAAGAAAGACTTCAACCTGTTCTGGTTGGGAGATGTGCGCGAGGGCCTGGGCGAGCTTCCGGTGAGCGCGGTTTTGGATCGCGTGATGCGGGGGGAGGCCGTGGTCTTTGCGGGGGTGGAACACGCGCCCCTGCTGTACGCCTACGATCCGAAGCAGGGCAAGGGCCGCAGGAAGACGTTTGAAACGTGGGAATCGGGAAATTACGGCGCTTGGGCCGTGGAAGGCGAGGCGTTTGGGGCCGCGCCCGCGGCGGGCACGCTGGAAGGACAAAACAAAGTCAGCGGCTTTCATGGCCGCCGCCTGGTGAACACGTTTTTCAAAGGCGATGCCACGACCGGCCGGGCGATCTCGAAGAAGTTCAAGATCAAACACGAGTACATTCACGTGCTCGTCGGCGGCGGGGCGCGTGCGGAAGAAACCAGCGTCCAACTCGTAGTGGGCGGCAAGGCGGTGCTGAGCGCCGCGGGGCGAAACACGGAAGAACTGCAGTTTGTCACGTGGGATGTGCGGACGCACCGAAAGAAGACCGCCCAAATCGAGATTATCGACACGGGCACGGGTGGCTGGGGACACATCCTTGTGGATGACATCGTATTCAGCAATTCCCCGATTCCGCCGGGCATGGCGACGAAAGCCTCGGCACAGATCCATGAGGTGGCGCCGTTCACGTGGACCTCGAGCAAGATCGTCGAGAAACCGATTGGACTGGCTGAAGGGAGCGTGCTCTCCCCCACGCTCGATTCGGCCAGGATTTCCATCACGCACTACCGCGTCTTCGAGGGGTTCTCGTTGCGTCCCGGCTCGGAAGTGCTGTTGACGGGCAGTGACGGAACGCCGCTGTTGATCAAGGGCCGCTACGGCGCGGGCACAGTCTACGTGTGCAACGGCAATCCGAAGGAATGGGCCGGGACCGCCGGCCTGGGCGCGTTGCTGGCGCAGTTGCTGGGGGCGGAATACCGCCCGCGAATCGGATGGCCGGAGACGGCCCTGCAGTATGGCGGAATGGCCTTGGGCACCACGGCGGAGAAGACGAGCGTTTGTGCGCAGTGGGACAGCCTGCCGTCATTGTGGGAGGACTTCTCGCAGGACGGCCGGCTCGAAGCGTCCAGCAGCGGCCCGAGCCCGGCGGGGCGCACCTGGAACGCGGCGATGGCCGCACCCCTGATGCTTGGTCCCGGCCAGACGAAGACGGTCGAATTCGTGCTTGCGTGGCATTTCCCCAACCGGATGCGGACGCAGCATTATGGCTGGGGGCCCGGGCCCATGCAGCATGATCACCGGCTGGGGAATCAGTACACGCAGTTGTATGGCAGCGCGCAGGAAGTGGCGCAGTACGTCATCGACAACATGGAGCGGCTGAGTGCGGATACGCGGCTGTTCCATGACACGCTTTATGACAGCACCCTTCCCCGCTGGCTGCTCGATTGCATCAGCGCGAACATGTCGATTGTGCGCAGTCCGATCTATGTTTGGCTCGAAGACGGAACAGTCGGCGGGTTTGAGGGTTCGGACGCATGCTGTCCGATGAATTGCACGCACGTCTACAACTACGCCATGGCGATGCCGTATCTGTATCCGGACCTGGAGCGCAACGTGCGCGAGGCGGACATTCGCCTGCAGGTGAATCCGGAACGGCATTTCCTGCCGCACCGCACAGTCCTGCCCATGTCGTTGCCGCGGCTGGGCGACAAGATCGGCGGTCCGGAGCACCACGCGCTCGACGGCGAATTGGGCGAGTTGCTCAAGACGTACCGCGAATGGCGCATGTACGGCGATCGGGAGTGGCTGGCGTCACTGTGGCCCAATCTCCGGTTGGTGGTTCAGCACGTGTGGGCGGAACATGACATGGACGGGGACGGGGTGATCAAGGGCGAACAGCCGAACACGTATGACACGCATCTCTTCGGGAGCAACACGTTCATCGGCACGCTGTATCTCGCGGCACTGCGCGCGGTGGAGGAGCTTGCGGCGGTCATGGACGACGAGGAACTCGTGAAGCAGTGCCGTGCGCGGTTTGAAGCGGGCCGCACGGGTTACGACGCGTTGTGCTGGAACGGCGAATACTACATGAACGTGTTCAACGCGCCGAATGCCAAGCCCGAAACGTACAACCAGAACAACTGTTATGGCCCGGGCTGCCATTCCGATCAACTGCTGGGCCAGTGGTGGGCGCATCTGCTTGGCCTGGGCTACGTCTTGCCGCAGGAGCGGGTGCGCGCGGCGCTGAAGGCGATTTACAGGCACAATTGGCGGGTGAATTTCGCGGGGCATGTCCAGCAGCCCCGGCGTTTCGCCAACGATGAGGAGAAGGGGCTGCTGTGTTGTTCATGGCCGAAGGGCGGGCGTCCCGAACGTCCAATTCTCTATTGCGACGAGATCTGGACGGGCATCGAGTATCACGTGGCGGCCACGATGATCTACGAGGGGATGATCGAAGAGGCGTTTCAGATTGTCCGCGGCGCGCGCGACCGCTACAGCGGCGCGCAGCGGAACCCCTGGAGCGAAATCGAATGCGGCGGCCATTACGCGCGTGCCATGTCCTCGTGGTCGTTGCTGCATGCGGCCGCGGGCTTTGAGTATGACGCGGGCAAGCAGTCCGTGCTGTTTGACCCACGGGTGACGCCCGGCAACTTCCGTGGATTCTTCACGGCCGGAGACGCGTGGGGAACGCTGACGATGCAGGTGGAGGGCCCGAAACGGCGCGTTCGGATCGAGGTCAGGCAAGGCGAACTCAATCTGCGCCGCCTGTATCTCTCGCCCAAAGAAAACGTTGAAGTGAAGATCACTGGGGCGCCGCGGGCGCGCATCGACAACGGCGTACGCTATGTGGCCGTCTTCTTTAAAGATATGATCCGCGTCACGACGGATCGGGCGCTGGATCTGACATACTGAGGGGCATGGCCTTCTACTCGGAACCGATCGAAGTGCAGTGCGCGGGCGAGCCGCTCGTCCCGGTCTCCTTCATGTGGCGGGACGCGGAATATCGCGTCCAGGCGATACTCTCGAGCTGGCAGGACTTCCGGTTTCCCGGGGGCGCGCCGCGCCGCAAGACATGGCGCCTGCGGCATCATCGCAATTACTATGTGGTGCGCACGGAGGATGGGCGTCAGTTCGAGCTGTATCTGGATCGAAAAGGCCCGGTGCTTGCGTGGGTGCTCTATCGCGAAGTGGAACGTTGAGCAGCCGCAAGGGTGTATGATCGTGAATGCGGCGAATAAACCGGACGGGCGGGACTATTAAGATCCGGAGCGAAGCATCTGTTCCATTGGGAGTCTTGCCATGAATGTGCTGTACATGCGTCACGCGATTGGGTGGCGGCCGCCCTTGAGCCCGGATGAGAGAGTCGTGCATACGGAAGAAGGCCTGCGGAAAGTGACTTTCTCCTGTGGTTTCTGGTCCACGTTTTGGAGCAACAGCTTCCCCCCCGGGAAGATCCGGATCTGGATCACGGGCCGGCGCGTACTGCTCACGTGTCATTTCGTCCCCTTCTTGCGTCAGGAGGTCGGCCTCTGTTTCTCCGAAGCGGCGCCTCAGGACAAGGCCGACGTAATCACCGCGGTCTCGTGCAAAGAGGTCCGCGGAAGGCGGTGCCTGGAAATCCGGTCGCGGAACGCGAAGCGCCGTACGACATTACTCTCCCATCCCGAACTGACAACACGGGTTTATGGGGGCGATCCGGGTGAATTGGAGCGTATTGTCCGCGAGACAATGAGTCAATAGTCACTTGGATTATCCAGCCTTCTCATCCGTGATAGAATGCGTCGGAGAAATGGAAAGGGTCCAGTTCCAAAACGGAGGAGGCAGGATGTTGCGTCACGTTCTCGGGGGCTGTTGTGTTCTTGTGCTGCTCGCAGGCAGCGTATTCGGCGCGCCGGGTGCGAACATGGACAGCGCGACGCCGGCGGATTCTCCCCCACTCTACGTCTTTGAATCTCCGGCGCAAGCCACGGCGGCGTCCTTTGACGAGGCCATGGCGGTCGCGTGCCTGCAGGGCATCATTAATCGGGAGCAGCCGAGGCTGTATGTAGTTTCCACGGCCAACGCCCGGCCGCGATACTGGCTCGATCTGTTGGCCAAGGAGCCCAATTGGCTGGCCAAGCGCAAGCAGACTCCGATTGCGGGGCTGGACGCGCTGAGGGAACTTGCTGGAGACGCCGTGAAGGGCGCGGTCATCTGGGACCCGGCCGTTCCCGCAACGCTCAATGTGGCCACGACGATTGCGGGGGTGAAAGACGCGATCGTGTTGAGTCCGGAATTGGCGGAGGCATGGCTGTCGAACTGGAAGCTTCCCCTCATCGAGGATTTGCGCGGGCGGTTCACGGGGGCCGAAAGCGGCAGCAGCAAGAACGACGCGTATCGTTGGGCCCTCCGGGAGTATCTGGCGAAGGGCCTCTGTTCTTCGCATCTGCTCTGCCTCTTCGAGGACTCGGCCACGTCGCGGGCCGCGGGCGGCATTTCCTATGTCGTCACGCGCGACTGGGCCGTCAAGAACCGCTCGTTCGTGTTCGATCTGTCGCCCTGGGGCGACGAGATTCCGAAGGACGATCCGAAGCAGGCGATGGGCACGGACCTCGAGACGTACCGGATGATTCTGGACGAGGTGTTGAAGCAGTCCGCCGGCAAGCACATGACGGAGTTGACCGGTTTTTTCGCGTTCTGGAAGTACAGCAACATCGCAGGCTTTCCGAGCAAGCATGAACCGGTGCCAACGGAATGGGAAACGGTTTACCTCATCTCGCCGTACAACTGCTATCAGAACACAGTGTCGAGCGACTGCTACAACCAGTCGTTCCACAGCCAATTTGCGTTTCAACCGCTCAAACAGAAGCGCCCGAACCGGGTGGACACGCTGGAGAACAAGGCATATCTCTGCATCCTGATGGCGGATTATGATTCCGCGACGCCGCTCTACGATTTCCTGCCGAAATCCTGGGACGATCCGAAGCGCGGGGAACTACCGCTGACCTGGGGCATCAATCCGAACCTGATCGAGACATACCCGGATCTGATCACGCATCTCTACGCGACCGCGACGGCCAACGATCACTTCGCGAGCGACGCCAGCGCCGCGGGATACTTCAATCCAAACCGGGTGCGCCCGGAGTATCTGCCGCTCTTTGTGGAGCACAACCGGCGTTTCTTCCGCGCAACGGACATGAGCATGGCCCCGATGGTTCTTGATTGGGAAGAACCCACGGCCGCGGTGAAGGATGCCTTCGCGCAGTTCGCGCCGGACGGCTACGCCACGATCATCATGGACATGCACGGCACGGGCGGGAAGTTGCCCAAGCCTCACGTGTGGAAGGGCATGCCCGTGCTCGAACTCATCAACAACACGTGCAACTATGAGAACCCGAAGCAGACCGCGGACGCGATGTATTCCGCGATCCAGGAACGCGGAAACGCGAAACCGGGCTTCTACTTCTTCCGCATCGTCTGGACGCCGCCCTCCGCCGTGATCGGCGCGTTGTCCGTGTTCCGGAAAGAACACCCGGAGCTTCCGATCGAGGTGGTTGATCCGTATAACTTCTTTGGGCTATTCAAGAAACACTCGGGGTGAGTTGCGCCGGCTCAGTCCGGACGGGGAGGTTCATGCACAATGAGCGCCAACGTGGTCTCCATCCTCCAGCAGTATGTTGTCTGGATAACTTTACCGTTGATGTGCCTGGGGCTGTTTCTGCTGGCCTTCTCCATCATGCGGGTGATTCGCGTGGTGAAGAATGCACATCTGCTGAGCGTGCCCTTGCTGGAGAGCCAGGAGGTTGAGTTCAGCGTGCCGGGCCGCGTGATTCTCTGCGGGGAAGGCCCCGTGATTACATTCCGTTTCAAGGGACTTTCCTACGAATTGATCGATGAAGGCGGCGCGGCAGTTTACAGCCGCACCGCGCTGTTTCGCGCGAAGACCTCGGGCTTCTCGTGGAGCCGCATGGAGTTCCGGGTCTTTCATATCTGGAAGCCGGGCCGCTTTACCCTGAGGATTTCGGGTCTCGGTGCGCCGCAGGCAAGCGACGCGAAACACCGGATCGTGTTCATGCGGCCGCATCTCGTTCAGTCCATCGCCTGTATCCTGGGCATGCTTCTGGGCGCCGGGCTTTTCGTTGTGGATCTCGTGTTCTTCATCCTCTCCCTCACGGGGAATCTGTGATCTTGTGGGGCGGCATCGCTCGGGGGGCACGGGTCTTGCCGCCTCAACTATTCGATTGCGGTGCTTGCCTCATGCTAGGATTCCGGCCGCTCTATGAATAACTCCGAAAAGAATAACGGACCGCATCTGTTCGTTGTCATGCTGGGCGCTCTTGGCGTGGTGTATGGCGATATTGGAACCAGCCCGCTATATACGATGCATGAGTGCTTTGATGGCATTTGCACGCTTGATCCCACTCCCGCCAATGTTCTGGGCATCCTATCGCTGGTTGCGTGGTCCCTGATCGTGGTGATCTCCGTCAAGTACGTCGGCTTCGTAATCCGGGCGGACAACAAAGGCGAAGGCGGCATCCTGGCGCTGATGACGCTGGCTCTCTCGCGGGTCGGCGAAGAGGAGCGCTGGAGGCGATATGCAGTCATGACCGTGGGATTCTTCGGGGCGGCGCTCCTGTATGGAGACGGCATGATCACGCCCTCCATCTCCGTTCTGAGCGCGGTGGAAGGCCTGGAGGTGGCGACGCCGTTCTTCATCCCCTATGTGGTGCCGATTACGCTGGTGATTCTTGTGCTGTTGTTCATGCTGCAACGCCGGGGCACGGCCCAGATAGGGGCCGTTTTCGGGCCGGTCATTCTGGTGTGGTTTGCCGTCATCGCGACGCTGGGACTGGCGGCGATTATCCGAATGCCCTCGGTGCTGCTGGCCCTCAATCCGATTTATGCGTTGCGTTTCTTTGCCATGCAGGGCGCGATGGGATTCTTCGTGCTGGGCGCGGTGTTCCTGGCGGTGACCGGCGGCGAAGCCCTGTATGCCGACATGGGCCATTTCGGTGCCCGCGCCATTCGCTCAAGCTGGTATTTCGTTGCGCTTCCCGCGCTGCTCCTGAATTACTTTGGCCAGGGCGCCGTCATCCTCGCCCACCCCGAGTCCATCAGCAATCCCTTTTTCGCCCTGGCGCCCCGCTGGGGCGTGATCCCGCTCGTGGTCCTGTCGACGATGGCGACGATCGTCGCTTCGCAGGCGATCATCAGCGGCGCATTCTCGATCACGCGGCAGGCGGTCCTTCTCGGGTACCTGCCCCGGATCCCCATCATCCACACGTCCGCGCTTCAGATTGGGCAGATCTACGTTCCGATGACGAACCGCGTGTTGCTCGTCTCGACGGTGGCGCTCGTTCTGGTATTCCGGTCCTCGACGGGACTGGCGGCGGCCTATGGCGTGGGCGTCACCATGGACATGCTCATCACCTCGCTGTTGCTCTATGTCGTGGCCCGCGAGCGGTGGGGATGGCGGCCCTGGAAGGTTCGACTCCTGATAGCGCTGTTCCTTGTCTTCGACGTGGGGTTCTGTTCCTCCGCATTGTTGAAGGTTCCCTACGGCGGATGGGTGCCGCTGGCCGTGGCGTTGGTCATGTTCACCCTCATGACGACGTGGCGCAGGGGCCGCCAGATTCTGGCGCAGCGCCTGTACAGCCGCGTGGTGCCCCTGGATGATTTTGTCCAGAAGATTCTCCCCCACGAGACCCAATTGGCGCGCGTTCCTGGCGCGGCCATTTTCATGTCGGGCAACCTTTCGACGACGCCGCCCGTGTTGCTGCACAACCTCAAATACAACAAAGTGCTCCATGAGACGGTCGCCGTCATGAGCGTCATTGTCGAGGAAACGCCGCACGTGAAGCCCTCGGAGCGGGTCACGCTGGAGGAGATCGGGTTCGGGTTTCATCGCATCAAGGCACGCTACGGATTCATGGAATCCCCCAACGTGTCGGAGATCCTGGCGTTGTGCGGCGAGCGGGGGCTGAAGCTCGACATGCACACAGTGGGGTTCTTCATCGGGCGGGAGAACATCCTGTCCACGAACAATCCGGGGATGGCCCGGTTCCGGCAGCGCATCTTCGCGTTCATGGCCAGGAACGCCCAGGAAGCCACTTCCTTCTTTGAGATTCCGCCCAATCAGGTGGTTGAACTTGGGGTCCAGGTCCAACTGTAACGTCGATTCGGGCGCGGCGTCATCGATGGCCGCAGCCTGGGGGTCTCAGGCGGTCCGCCCCCTCATGCGCTCCCGCTGCCGCAGGGAAAGGCTCTGACAATGGCCGGTGGCGGCCGCTTCGCTGTCCAGCGCGAGCGTGAAGCCGAGGGCCCCGAAACGGATATGGCCTTCGGGTGCATTGAGGGCGATATCCCAAACATAGTAGGGGCGGTCCAGGTGAACGCGCTGGTCGGCCAGCCGTTCGCGATCGATCCGGCCGATGCTGGCGGGGTTGGGCACGCCCATGTAGCCGGTGCTTCTCCAGTCGATATGAATGCTCAGATCGGTGACGCCGTCGAAGGTCAGGGTTGCGGGCGCAACATGGAACTCGAGCGCGTTGCAACTGCCCCCCCACTCGGTGATGAAATCGATATCCAGCACGAGTTGGTTCGTCCAGTCTTCCTCGTCGGGATCGCCGCTGCGGATCTGAATCCCCCAGATGGAGCAGTCGTGAAACGAAAGTTGCGCGAATTCTGCATCTGTGTATGAACGCGGAATCATCGGCGGCGCCTCCCTCCCATGCGTTTGCGGGATCATCCTATTGGACGCACGGACAAGCCTGCAAGATCTCCGGAATTTGCGTGCGCCAGGCAACGCCGTGCGTCTCTGTTACACGTTGACGTATGCGCATGGAGCCACTGCCAATGCCCGGCGTTGAATCGGAGTTGTGCTCTCTCCCACGCTGCCGCTAACATGGCATTGAGTGCGGAGACAGTGGATTCCACTGCAGGAACGGACGGGAGAGACTCATGAGTCCTTCGCATGAATCGGGTCGGCGGCTGGCATTGGCCGTCGTTGCGATGGCGGCGGCACTGTCAGGCGTCACGGCATTGGCGGATGTTCCGGTCAAGATTGGCTATCTCGTGGCCGAGGCCTCGGAGGCGGAGATGGGTCCGCACGGCCGGGCAGCGTGGGATGCCGTCCAGACGTTGGGCGATGCAACGTTGCTGCTGGCCGGGGAGAAGGGATTTCTGGACAAGGCAGGCGTTGGCCGCGATTTGGGGGAATTTGAGGTCCTGTGGTATCACCAGGGGGATGCGGTCGCACTCACTTCGCTCTACGCGGGGACTTGTCTTGCAGCCATTCGGGACTATGCCGCCAACGGGGGCGGCCTCCTGCTCTCCGGCGGCGCACTGGAGATGGTCCTGCCCCTGGGATTGGAGAAGGAGATACGGCCGCAGCGGCGGCAGTTGGAGCACTATCGCGACCCGGCCGCCATGGTTCCCGTGGAGCGGGCGCATCCGGTTTTTGCCGGGCTGGAGGAAGCCGGTGGCCTCGTCTGGTTGAGCCGTGGCGGATGCCCGGCGGAGGCGGATTTCTACTGGGGCGGACCCGCCGAAGGGATGGTTCTGGCCAACACGCCAAAGGGGGTCGAGCGGCCGCTCGCCGAGTACGGGCTCGGCTCCGGGCGGGTCATCGTATTCGGCTGGCGCTGGCCGGACTACGCCGACCTGGAGAATCCGTATCGGCCCAATCTGCTGCGTCTCACCGCCAACCTGCTCGGGTACCTCGCCAATCCCCCCTCCTGGCGACCGATCGTTATCCGCTCCAAGTATCCGCCCGTGGCCTATCCCGATTCGGCAGGCATTGCCCCTCCCCGCTGGCGGTCGCTGCGGATGGCCATCGAGGACCTCATGCGCGACTTCCCCGAGCGCTATCCCAACGGGAAGGCCTACCTCTCCCGCCTGGACACCCTTGAATCGGAGCAGGTCAATAGGTCGGTTGGCAGCGATTCAAGTTCTTTTTTATCGGTTATTGAGCGGTTTGAGGCGATACAGAAGGAGGCATTGCTGGCGAATCCCTTGATCGACTTCGAGCGGCTGCTCCTGATTCGGCGCCGGGCAGACCGGCTGGGCCTGCCCTTTAACTATCAGGGGAATGACGATGTACCGCCCACGGGATACGAGAACACGCTCGAGAGTCTGTCTCCGCCCAAGCCCGGCGGGAAGCTTGAGACGCTGTTCCGTCCAGAGGGGGATCAATTCATCGGGGACTTGGATCTGCATTACGACGCGGAGAAGCTGCTGCTCTCGCTGCCGGACGAGAGCGGGCGCTGGGGAGTGGCAGAACTGGACCTGGCCAGCGGGAGAGCGGCGCGTCTGCCGCTAATCGACGCGCCAGATGTTCACAACTACGATGCCTGTTATCTGCCCGATGAACGGATAGTGTTTACGTCCACGGCTCCTTTCATCGGGGTGCCGTGCGTGGGCGGGCGGTCGAAGGTGGCCAATCTCTATCTGCTGGACCACGGCAGCTGCATTCGGCGGTTGACGAACGATCAGGACCACAACTGGTGCCCGGCGGTGCTGAACAACGGACGGATTCTTTATCAGCGCTGGGAGTATGCGGATATTGCCCATGCCTTCACGCGGCTGCTGTTTCACGCAAATCCGGATGGCAGCGGGCAAATGGAATATTATGGGAGCAATTCCTTCTGGCCGACGGCCCTGTTTTTCGCCCGGCCGGTGCCGGGGCATCCGACGAAGGTGGTGGCGGTGGTGGGCGGCCATCACGACGCGCCGCGCCAGGGTGAACTGGTGATTCTCGATCCGGCCCTGGGCCGTCAGGAGGCGGAGGGCGTCGTGCAACGGATTCCCGGGCACGGCGAAGCGGTCGAGCCGGTGATTCTGGATGGACTGATTGCGGCGAGCTGGCCGCGTTTCCTGCATCCGTATCCGCTCAGTGAGAAGTACTTCCTGGTCTCCTGCAAACCCACGAAGACGGCCCTTTGGGGAATCTATCTGCTGGATGTCTTCGACAATTTCGTGCTGCTGCACGAGGAGCCCGGCTGGTCCATGCTCGAACCGATCCCCTGGCGCAAGATGCCGCGGCAACCCGTCCTGCCCGATGTGGCGGATTACACGAAGTCCGAGGCTGCGGTGATGCTTGCAGACGTGTATGCCGGTCCAGGGCTTGCCGGGGTGCCCCGCGGCACAGTCAAATCGCTGCGCCTAGTGGGTTACGATTTCACGTTTCACAATCTGGGCGGCGAGCCGGATCGCGTGGGGCTTGACGGCCCGTGGGACGTGAAGCGGATTCTCGGGACAGTGCCGGTGGAAGCGGACGGTTCGGCCCATTTCCGTGTGCCGGCGTGCACGCCAGTCTCCCTGCAGCCCCTGGATGCCGAGGGCAAGGCCGTGGCGCTGATGCGCAGTTGGATGACCGCGGTTCCCGGTGAGGTGCTCTCGTGCGCGGGTTGCCACGAGAAGCAGAATATGTCCGGTCCGCGGGGCGCCGCGCCGCAAGCGTTTCGCCGTGCGCCCTCCCCTGTCACGCCGTGGCACGGCCCGGCCCGCGGATTCTCCTTTGAACGCGAGGTCCAGCCGGTCCTGGACGCGTATTGTGTCCGGTGCCACGACGGCGCTCAGGGCGTCATTGACTTACGCGCGCAGCCCGCGGAACGGGTGCCTTCGGCCTTCCAAATGCATTTTTCGCCGTCATACATGGAACTGCGCCGCTGGGTGAACTCGCCGACGCTCGAGAGCGACGCGCACTTGCTGCCTGCCCGTGCGTATCATGCCGACACAAGCAGGCTGATCCAGATTCTTCGCGACGATCATTACGGCGTGCGGCTGAGCGCGGAAGCCTGGGATCGGCTGATCACCTGGATCGATTTGAACGCGCCATTCCATGGGACGTGGCGCGAGGTGGCTGCCGCGGATCCGGTCAAGCAGGCCGCTGCGCAACAGGGCGCGGTTCGGCGTCGCGAACTGCACCGCCTCTACGCCGGAATCGATGAAGACCCCGAGGCGATTTATCCCGCCGCCGTGCTTAAAGAGGAATCGGCTGCATCGAACCCGTCATCGGTTCCGCCGTTGCGCTTTGCCGAAGGCGAACGGCCAGGCGAACACCGGAGCGCCGTCGCGGGCGACGCTGCGATCGAACGCGTGGACATCGCGGACGGCGTGACGCTCGAACTTGTCCGGGTCGCGCCGGGCCGCTTTCTGATGGGCTCGGAGCAGGGCTATCCGAACGAACGGCCGGCGCATGAGGCGGTCATCGAGCGGACGTTCTTCCTTGGACGCTTCGAAGTGAGCAACCGTCAGTATCAGTGTTTCGATCCGTCGCACGACAGCGGCCTCGAGGAGGGCGAGGCGTATCAGTTCGGCGATGATGAGCGCGGCTTCACGCTCAACCGGCCGGAGCAGCCAGTAGTCCGGGTCTCTTGGGATGAAGCAATGGCATTCTGCGCGTGGCTCTCCGCGAAGACCGGGCGGAGCTTCAGCCTGCCCACAGAGACGCAATGGGAATATGCCTGCCGGGCGGGTTCGTCCACTCCGCTGTGTTTCGGGTCATTGGACGACGACTTCAGCCGTTTTGCCAATCTCTCCGATGCAACCCACCACACAGTCTACTATCCTCACGTGCCCACTGCGCTGCCGCCCTGGCGGCCGGCGGACACGCGTTTTGACGACACGTGGCGGGTGGCTGCACCCGTGGGCACGTTTCAGCCAAACGCGTGGGACATCCATGATATGCACGGCAACGTGGCCGAATGGACCTGCTCGGACTATCAGCCTTACCCGGGTGTTTCCGGGGAGCGTGAACCGTCCGGGGCAGCGGGCAACCGCAAGGTCGTTCGCGGCGGTTCCTGGCTGGACTGTCCGAAACGCGCACGATCGGCCTTTCGCCTCCATTATGAGGCGTCGCAGCCGATTCACGATGTGGGTTTTCGTGTCGTGGCGGGGATATCCAACCCTTGAGCGTTCGTGCGCGGCAATTCACTTCTTTCTGGAAGTGATCTCGAAGGCGTCCAGGAGGCTGCCGTCCTCGCGGATGGCACGAATGCTCATCGTTGCTCCCTTGACTTCCACGGCGCAGAAATGCCAGCAGGTCTCGGCCTTGACGGTTTCGGGGCCGGGGACCGGCTTGTTCCACAGCAACACGCCTCCGCCGCCGGTGATCACATGCTCGAAGGCGGGCAGGTGGTGGTGCTCGTAGGCATGGACATGCCCGGCAAACACGATGTCCACGCCCTTCGCCGCAAACAGGGGCTCCAGGGCGCCGCGCAGGCCGGGATCGTTGTAGTGCTCGCGGGGATCGTGTGTGAGCAAGGGCTTGTGCAACGTGACCACAGTGAAGCGGGTGTCCGTGGGAGGCGTATCGAGGGTGTTTACGAGCCAGGCGTATTGTGGGCTGTCCGGCTTCAGGCTGTCCTGTGTGGACAAGGCGATGAAGCGCACGCCGGCATAGTCCAGCACGCGCCAGTGATTGGGGGTGCCGTACTCGAAGAACTCCACATAGCGTTCCGGGGAGCCGCCGGCCTCGTGATTGCCCAGGCTGACTTCATAGGGGCGCGAGGCCGCCAGCGGGGCAATATCGTTGAGGAATGTGTGCCATTGCCAGCCATGGCCCTTGCCCGGGCGCTCGACGATGTCGCCCGAATTAAGGATCAGGCGAAATCCGCCGTAGGCCGGCTCTTCGCGTTCGATGGCGCGCAGGACGGAGCGGTGAAACGAAATGCCGGCCACGTGGCGGTTGTCGCCGTAGACCGCAAAGGCGAAGTCCTTGGGCGAGTCCGGGGCCGTTTGGAAGGGATGCTCGGCGCTTCCGAGTGCTGGCACGCGATAGCGGTACTTCGTTCCGGGTTGCAGCCCCTCCATCCGGACTTTGGGATAGTGGCTGGCGGCACATTCGGCGGTCTTCCATTCCGAAGTGCCCTCCGCGGCATACTCGATCTTGCCTGGGACCGCGTTCTCCGCGGCCCAGCACACAGTCGTCGTGGTTTTGGGGTCGCCGGAGTAGACAAGATACGGCCCGGCATCACGCGGTGTCTCATAGTGGTTTCGCCAGAGTGCGGGCCCGCCGAAGATCAGGGCCAACAGCACCGCATAGGCGGCCAGCCAGGCCAGCCGCCTGCCCAGCGTTTCAGCGCGGAGCAAGAGCAGTATCAGGCTGGCGGGAATCACGCCGATGGCGCCCAGCGGAATCAACGGCAGCAAGAAGTAGAAAGGATAGGCGATGTGCCGATAGGCGAGCGTGCCCAGGACGACGCCCGCAATCAACCAGACTGCGCCCCAGAGCAGGGCAAGGAACATGAGGATCTTCTTCAGCATTCGAGTTCTCCTGCAGGATAGTCTAAGAACCGCTCGAGACGTTTTGGCGTCACGATGCCCTAACAAACGCTCAAGGTGCTTTCCTTATTCTCCACTTGGGCGGATTCACTTTCCCGATGGCGCGGACGCAAGTTGGATATCGAGCCAATCCGCCATCTTCCCGACTTCCTCACGCACTGTCGGCCAGGAATGATCGCCGCCTGCCTTGATGATCAGGCCGGCCTCGCCGCCCGTGGCCTGCACGGCCTGGACGAACTTTCTGGATTGTTGTATGGGAATGACGGAGTCGGCATCGCCGTGAATCAACAGAAACGGGGGAAGCCCCGGCCGCACTTGTTGGACAGGCGATATGGACTTCGCCGCTTCCTCGATTTCCTGTTCAGACTTCCCCGCCAGGCCGCTGCGAAAGACAAGCTGCCCCTGCATCAGGTCGAGGCCGTACTTCTTGCCGTTCCAGTCGAGGAAGTCGGTTGCGGGACAGAAGACACTCACCGCGCGAACCCGGGTGCCGAAGCGGCCCAAGGGGTCTTCGGACTGGGGATTGGCCGGGTCTGGACACGTGGCCGCGAGCAAGGCGAGATGCCCGCCGGCGGAGGCGCCGATCAGGCCCAGGCGGTCCGGGTCGATTCCGTAGTCGGCGGCATGGGCTTTCACATAGCGGATGCCCCTGTTTGTGTGGGCAAGCATTTGCCGGGCCGTGAACAGCGAGAGCGAGCCGGGGCACACGGCAAAGACCACATAGCCCCTGCGGCACAGGACATCGAAGAACCCGAAGCGCACGTGGGCATCGAGTATGCCCCGATCCGATTTCCAGGCCCCGCTGTTGACACACACGATCCCAAGGCCCTTTCCCGGCCCTGCGGCTACGAGCGGCGTGAAGACGTCCATGAGCAGGCCGACGCCCTCCTCCTCCGCGTACACAACGTTCATGGCCTGTTTGTAGCTGGGCGATTCCTCCGCAAACGCGGAGGAAGCGAGCATCATGGCCAGGGAGAGTATGGAAAGAAGGGTCTTCATGATTGAGCTATGCTCCGAACAGATAGTTGATGAGACGGACCGCGGTCAATACTATACAGCAGTTGAAACTGCGGAGTGCGAGTGGCGAGGGAAGCAGCGGCGCATGCCTGGAATCCCGCTGGCGGGGATCCGGAAGCGCAGGACAGTCCGTGACCGCAACGCGCAAAAAGGATGATCATGATTAGCCTACGGGTCGGAGATGTCTCGGTTCAATTCGATCGCGACGGCAGCAGATACTTCAGGAAGTCCGGCACGATGGATTGGGTTGGCAAGCCGGTCCGGATCGCCTTTGGCTCGCATTACTTCAACTTCGACCTGGAAGGCCGGGTGCAGCGCATCGATGGGCTCCGTTCGCCGCACAGTTGGGATTGGCTCCAGCGCAGCATGGCCAATGACTGGATCTATTACGACAAAGTGTGGGTTCCGGACAGTCTTCCCCTGCCGGCCGGCATCATCGGTGATTCCGTGTGGGCGGTGAATGGCCGGACTGACTTGCCCATGCTTCAAGACCACGATGGCCTTCAGCGAGGGGGTGTTGAAAGAGCGTTTGAGTCGTTCGACACGCTGGTCGACACGCTCCGGGAGCTTCTGGCGCACAAAGCGGAGGTGTTCCGCGCCTCAGGCGAACGGGCGGATGCGGCTGAGGAGGCGAGGCTGTGGGAATTCCTGGGCCGGGCGGCGCACTACGACCGCGCCGGGCTGCAGTCAGTGGCGGACCGGCTCCACGAAATCCACGGGCACATGGCCGTGCTGCCGCCCGACACTATCGATGTCGATTATCGGGTGATCCTCGTCAAGGTTATGGATGGATGCCCGAACAACTGCGAGTTCTGCATGGCACGCGGCGACGCCGCTTACGCCGAACGGAATGAAGCGGACATCGACCGGCAGATCGATGCCTTGGCGGAGGTCTATGGCGCCGATTTGTACAACTACAACTCGGTTGTGCTCGGGGAATGCGATGCGCTCGGCTCGGCGACGCTCGAGTACGCCGCGAAGCGGAGCCATGAGGTGTTTCGATGCGGATCCTCCTTCCATGCCGGATCGAATCTGTTCCTTTTCTCCACGAACGAGACCCTGTTGGAATGCTCGGAGCGGACATTTGAGATGCTCGAAGCGCTGCCCTTTGAACAGGTCTACATCAACGTCGGCTGGGAGGCGGTCTCGGATACCGCGCTGACCCGCCTGGGAAAGTGGCAAACGGCCGAGCAAGTGTTTCTGGGCATGGAGAAAGCCGGATGCATCAACCGGAAGCGGGGCAAAGTGAAGATATCCGGCAATTTCATCATTGCGGATGAGTTCGACTGCGATGACCTCATGAATGCCATGCGGGCGAGCCGCTACTGCGGACAGTTGTATCTTTCGCCGCTCCGTGACGAATGCGGCAGCCAGAAGGCGCTGAACGACCTGCACACGATCAAGAACGCGCGCCTCGACATCAAAGTGGCGCTGTATACGATGCAACGGATGTGAGGAAGGGAAGACTTCGTTTCGAAGCGCAATCAGATAAAGAAGAGGGAACACATCACATGCTGCAGGGATTGTTGCTGTTGCTGCTGGGGATCCTGAGTGCCGAGCCGGCAACACCCGTTGTCCAGACGGTTGAGCGTGGAGAATCTGAAGCGAAGCCGGAGGAGTGCCGAAGCATAGTGGTCGGCCCCGGCGTCAACGAACCGGAGCCCTTTCCCGGTTACGCGGGCTTTGTGGGCTGGGAATCGCCCATTCGTCTTAAGGACGGGACGTGGCTTGTGGGATTCAACGCGGGCTACTGGCATGGGTCCCCCCCCACCCCCGTGCGTTTTCCGGCCGCTACGCTGGAGGAATTGTACAAGCTGGGCATGCCCAAGGAGATCGAGGCGCCCCGCGGCGGACGCATCATGCTCGTGCGCTCAACGGACGAAGGAAAGACGTGGAGCAAACCTGAGACAGTTCTCGACACGCCGGCCGACGATCGCCATCCGAGTTTCTTACAGCTTTCCGACGGCACAATATTGTGTTCGCTCTTCACGCTGGTGGGCCAGGGGGATTTCAAGAGCGACCCGGCACTGGCCCACCACACGTGGGTGATCCGCAGCCTCGACAATGGACGTACCTGGGAACATGAGCCGCGGCCATTGCCTTCGCCCTTTCTCGCAGAAGAATCGGATGGTCCGATGGTCCTGTTGAAGGACGGTTCCGTGCTTCTGGCAGTCAATGGCAACCGCGGTGACGGGAAACCGGATCAGGTGGCCTGTTTCAGGTCCAAAGACCGGGGCGTGACTTGGGAAATGTTGTCTACTGTGGGTACGGATCATGAGATGAGCGAACCGTCCGTGGCCCAATTGCCGGACGGCAAGCTGGTTCTTGTGGCGCGTCCGGAAGGCGATATCGCCTGGTCCGGGGATGGCGGGCAGACATGGACGCCGCCCAAGACCTTCGGCATGCGGCTCTTTGCCCCGAGCCTCTACGTGCTGCGCGACGGAACGCTGCTCCTGCTCCATGGCTCCTATGGGGCGGGCGGCCTGCGCGCCATCTTCAGCACGGACGGCGGTCACACCTGGATTGCACCCGCGTCCACGCACGGATTCCTCGTCGATCAATCCTACGGCTACGGCAAGGCGATGGAGCTTCCCGACGGCTCCCTCTTTATCGTCAATTTAAGCACGGGCGGCCATGCAGCCGCGGATGCCCGCAGCAATGCGGTTCGATGCATCCGCCTTCGTGTGCGTCCGGATCATTCCGGCATCGATCTGTTGCCCGCGCCGAATCGCTGAGAATGGAGGAACGTCTGGAACACGGCGGGCGGGCGAGGCTACATGAGCAGTCGCCGGCACTGGTTGTGACAGTTCTCCGATCTGCGTCACACTTGTGTTAGTATCAAGGGTCGACTTGATGCCCGGAAAGGACGGGGGCTATGAGCACGTGAAAAAGAGAATCATCAATGCGTTGGCTGTGACGGCCATTTCGGGCATCGCCAGTTGCCTGTTGCTCTGCGTACTGTTCGGGCCGGGGTATATGTGCGTACCGCACGTTGTGGTTCCCCTGTGGATCACGATGCTTGGCGTGGCCGTGCCTGTCTACTACTTTGCCTGCCAGGCGAGGCGGCTGCTTTTGAGCCGCCGGGATGCCGCAGCGGACACGACGAGCTCTCGAACGGCAGGAAGGCGCGTGGCCGTTGCGTTGCTTTCGCTGTTGTTGCTGATGCTCGCCGTGTTTTCGGGAATGCTGCTGCAAATGGATTGTGTGGGCCTCCAGCAACGGCTCGAGTGCGGGCGGGCGTACCGGACGTATGCAACGCTCAAGGCCGTCGAAATGGCGTGCGCCAAAGTGCTGGAAGACGCCGACAAGATGCGACTCCGGGATCTGCTTGCCGCCCCCGGGGCGCCGACGCCGGAAACCGCCTCATCGTCGGCTTCCTGGAATGAGGCGATCCCGGAGTTGATGCGCAAGGGCCGCGATGCGGACTTGCCGCTGGATCCGGAGGTGCGCAAGAAGCTTGGCCCCGGCTACATGGACATCGGCCTCGATGCCTGGGGCCGGCCCTTTGAGTTCTCCGAAGCGACGCGGCCGGACCGCCTCATTGCGATGCGTTCGTTGGGCCGCGACGGCATCCCTTCCGCGGATGATATTCTGCCTCACAACTATCCGTATAACTCCGAAGTCGAGTTCTACGATGCAGCCGCGGTCAACCGGGCGCTCTTTGCCCGGCTCTACTCGTTGCTCTATGGCCAGCCATGGCTGCAGGATACGGAAGGCTGGCAGGGGCGGCCGGTGGCCGACTGACCCGATCGCCCGTGGCGGCGTCACTGCGCCGGGCAAAGACAGGCACTGACCGCGCCTATTCTCTCTGCCGATGGCGGTTGCGCGGAGAACCAGTGCATGTTCCGCGGTCAACCCCGTCTGCCTTCGTGCCTCTCGGGTGAACCGGATGCCGGGTTCAAACGTCTATACTGTCGATGATGGATCACCGGAACCAGATATACGACCAGTGGCTCGTAACGCGGTGCCAGAACAACGAGGTGGCCGCGTTTGAGGAACTCATGGGCCACTGGCAGGAACGGCTCTGGCGGCACGCACTGAGGCTGACGGGGGACGCGGAAGCCGCCTGGGACATTCTGCAGGACTCGATGATCGCGATCACGCGGCGCATCGGGCAATTGGCCGATCCCGCGGCGTTTCCCGGGTGGGCCTATCGGATCGCGACGAACCAGAGCCTCGACTTTCTGCGCCGAAAACGGCGCCGGCGTGTCTCCATGGAAGCGTACTTGGAGCAAGCGGTGCCCATCGAATACCGGGACTACGGAGCGCTGCTGGACCTGCGCGCGGCGCTGGCGCAATTGCCGGCGCATCAGCAGTCGCTTCTTTCGCTGCACTATGAAGAAGGATTCAGCGTCACGGAAATCGCCGGCATTCTCGGCGTCCGGGAAGGGACAGTCAAATCGCGGTTGTACGCGGCACGTCAACAAGTGCGCACACTGCTGGAGGAAACGGAACCATGAGCCATGCGGAATTTGATGCGGAGAAAGCGCGGGAACTGCGCGAGCATGCGACAGGCGCATTCGTGAAGCAGACCCGGAGGGGCGCGTTTGCCGTGCTGTTGGCAATCTCGCCCTTTCTGATCCTGGCGGCGTTCGCCGGCATCCGTTGGGGCAATGCCACGGAGGCCGAGTCCCGAACCTTGTACGCGGTTCTCTATCTGATCAGCGTCCAAATGGCGGCCCTGCTCGGATTGGGGTTCTTTCTGAAACTCCGCTTCATCCTCGTCATGAAGGAGATCAAGCAGCTCCGCATGGACACGCTGGCGGAAGGCAAGCGTTCGGGCGTGCCTCCGCTTGGAGGCGCGGAATCGCTCTATTCGCTGCGCATGCTGGGCATCGCCCCGTGGACGCTCTTCGTGCTCATTCCGCTGTTTGCGGTGGCCACGGCCGCAATTGCACTGCCGTTCGCGGGCGGAACCTATCGTTACACGAACGAACGAAAGAGCTTCATTGCGCTGCATGAAGATGGGAGCGCGCGTGCGTTGAGCAGCCTCTCTTTCTACAACAGCGGGCCGGCCATGGAAGAGCTCTCCGGAGAAAACGATCTTCCGGCGAAGAACGTCATGCTGTGGGACGAACGCGGACGGCAGTTGGCGCCGGTGCTGTCTCGCCTTCCCGACGGCCGTTATCTGGTCTCCACGCCGCTGCTGGAACCCGTGATGCAGGGCGAACAGCTTCGCCTGAAAGGCGCCGCGGATGTTGAAGGCTTGGCCAAGAAAGAGGGCGACGAGTGGGTCGTATCCGACAAATACTCCTTCGGCGGCTGCGGCGGGCTCAACAAGCTGGAATTCGGCTATTTGCTTCCGCCAGGCGCCGTGATCACAGAGGGCCGCTTCGACAGCGTCACGCAAACGCCGAAGGGGACGCTGGCACAGATCAAGCTCGAGTGCCGTTCGAGTGAATCCTGCGAAGTGCGCTTCAAGTATCGTCTGAACGCGGAGAAGTCCTAGCCCCGCGATCCGCGTGCTAGCGCGCCATAAGCCGAAGAATGAGAAAGGGACGGATGCGAGACCGCCTGGCTGTACACGCATCAGTCCCTTCTCTCCGCTTCATGCGATATCGAGGCCCAGTCTTACATTCTCCTTGCATCAGGGCGGAGCGCCTCCCTACACTTGGCATTGGCAGCGGGGTTGGATACGGGAGGGCGGAAGCATGGAGAGGCAGCAGTGGACAGGGGTATCGCCGGCGCATCCTGTCACGCCGGGGGGCGGCGAATGAGTGCGGTCCGCCTGCATGAAGGAAGCTTCCTCGCCCGCGCGCTGGCGGGTTTCGTGTGGTGCGAAACGTTCGCCGTTTTCGGCATCCAGTGCTTCTGGGTCCTTGCCAAGAGTTCGCCACTCGCCGTGGACAACATCTGGGGCGGACTATTTGCCGTCTTTCCCTTCCTCACGATGCTTTGCCTGGCGCTGGGCGCCCTGCATGGCGGGTTCAGACAGGCGCTGATTCGGATCGAAGGCTGGCTGCATTGGAGTGCGGCCCTCGTCCAACTGCTGCTGCTTGTCTACGCCGTCCTTCACAACCCGTTTACAGTGATCGTCCCGTTGGCCGCGCCCATGCTCGTCTGGAGCGCCGGATTGAGCGTTGTGCTTTCGGCGAACTTGTCCACGCATCTTCGTGTGCGAAGCAGCGGCGAGTCTCTTGCCCCCGTTTCACGTCCTTTCGGAACCATCGTCCTGATGTTGCTGTGGTGGGGTGGCACGATCTGGATCTGCTCCGGCATGGCTTGGGTTGTGCACTTCTGGAGCGCTTCCATCGTGCTGCATGCCTTGCTGGCGCCGCGCGGCGTGCACAACGGCCTGGCGGCGTGCGTTCTTCGTTCGCCGCGCGGATTCCCTGCGTTTCTGCGCGTCCCGGCGGAGGCGCTGCTTTGGCTGGCCTTCGTCTTGTTGATTCAGACGTGGAACATCCAGGCGAATCCGATCATGGGCACGTTTGAAGCCAAAGCGCCACTCTACGTCGATTTTTATCGCGAAGCGCAGTTCTTCCTGGGCCTGCTCATCCTGTTGTTTGCGGCACGGACTCGTATAACAGCCGTGACGCACGGGCTGGCGCTGGCGCTGGGCGTGCTGGCACACGTGACGGGCGCTCCGGGGCTGGCGCTGGCGTGCGGTTATGCCTTTGCGGCTCTCTTCCGGGTGACGCAGCGTCAAGGCGCCCTCGGCTACGTGTTCACGAGCGCGATCATGGCTGCAATCTGGATGCTGGGGCTCACCGGATTCGCTTTTGCCGGATTGATTGCCGACTATCGTGCGGCCCAAGGGTTGCTGCACGTGCTGAGTTTCGGTTCTCTTTCGATTTCAGTGATTGCGTTGGCCGCCTGGCTTCTGCTGGGATGGCTGGCCAGTCGAAAGACACCCCAGAAGGGCGTGTTGCGGGCTTCGCCGCGCGCCATTCATCCGGCATGGGTGATCGGGCTTCTCCTGCTGTTGTCAGTGATTCCCGGCGTTGTCCTGCTGCAAGGCGTGGCCTGGCCGCCCTTTGTCCTCTCTAGCCCGATGCGTCAAGCGGTGGGCGAGCCGATGGGAATCTGCCATGGCCGCCTCTCCCCTGCCGATCCGGCGCGCGGGGTCCTCGATGAACTTGGCGTGCAGTCGCTTCGCGTGGGCTTTGCTTGGAGCCGAATCCAGCCCGAACCCGGCGTCTGGAGGGATGCGCCTTTCGACGAAGAAGTGAATGAGGCCATCCGCAACGGGAAACACGCCGCCGGTGTCCTCGACTATGACAACGACGATATCGAGCAGGACCCGGAGGGACGGAAGCGCAAGAAGTATATCGCGCCGGCGGATATCCCGGTCTTCCTCGAATACGTGCGGCATGTGGTTGAGCGATACAAGGACCGGGTGAGCGCGTGGGAGATTTGGAACGAGCCGGATATTGCGCGCTTCTGGACGGGCTCGATGGAGGAATTCTACACGCTGGCGCGGCGGACCGCGGAAACGATCCGGAAAGTGGACCGCGAGCATCCCATTATCGGAACGCCCATGACGAGTCCTTTCGGCGTGGTGACTCCCCGGGCGATCGAGGGGATTCATGCCTCGGGCGCGCTCGCCCTCGCGGATCATCCGAACGGGCATCTCTATCTCACGGACCCGCGGCACTACTACAATGAGTACTGGAAACTCATCAGCACGGCCAGGCGCTTCCGGCATCCCGGTTCGCTGAACATTTCGGAACTCGGCTCGCCTGACGGCGGCTATTATCCTTGGCGGAGCGAAGGCGATATGCTCGCAAGCCATGTCATCAAGGCGTACACGATCGGCACGAACCTGGGTGTCACGCTAATGAACTGGTATTGTCTGCGCGATGACGATTTCGAGGAGCAGCAGAAGCACCCGGGCAATTCCGAGTTGTTCTTCGGGCTGTTGCGGGCGGATAACACCTGGAAGCCTTCGGCCCATGCCTATCGCCGGT
Source organism: Candidatus Hydrogenedentota bacterium (assembly GCA_903837785.1). Lineage (GTDB taxonomy): Bacteria > Hydrogenedentota > Hydrogenedentia > Hydrogenedentales > CAILVY01 > CAILVY01. The sequence goes on along the minus strand of CAILVY010000182.1, from coordinate 18,009 downwards.
TCAGCCGCTTCTGCACCCGGTGCGAGATTCGCAATGATCTGTTGCACACGAACGGCGGACTGGCGGCGTGCCAGTTGCGTTCCAGCCTGTATCGGCGCGAGGACGGCAGTTCGGCGCTGGTGCTGTGGTTTGAGTCCGCGCTCCGGCCCTGGGGCCGGGCGCATGTCCGGCTCGATCTTGGCCAGCCCGTTCAGGCGCCCCTGATCCACGATATTGCCTCCGCGTACGCGAAGCCGCTCCTGGAGGACGCCGTCGAGGTCTCGGAGAAGCCCGTGCTCATCACATTCACGGACCCGTCCGGCGGGCCGGTGCTCCTCGATGTTTCCGGTTCCCCCGCCGACGGATGCTGGCTCTTGGCGCTGGCGTGCCTTGTGGCGGGCTCGCTGCTTGTCTGTGTCCGAAGACATACGAATGCCGGGGAGGAAACGACGCATGAAGCGGTTCGTTGCGGCGGCCTGTGAACGAGGCACAGTAATCAGCTCCGCCAGCGCGGTGCTTGCGGCGGCGTTCGGCGCCGCCAGATGCGCCCTGCGGCACGACCGGCCCGGGAAGGAAGACTGATGGAACAACCTTCAGGAATCACGTTCGAAGCGTTCACGATGGACGCTTATGATGCCGTCTTCGGGCTGTGGACCGCCTGTGAGGGCGTGGGACTCAGTGATGCCGATTCGCGGCCGAATATCGAACGTTTCCTGCTGAGAAATCCCGGCATGAGCTTCGTCGCGAGGGACGGGGAGGTGATTATTGGGGCCATTCTCGCCGGACATGACGGCCGCCGAGGTTATCTCCATCATCTCGCGGTCCATCCGGAGTATCGGCGTCGTGGTATCGGGCACCTTCTCTTTGAAACCGCACTCGATGCCTTGCGCGCGGCCGGCATCAAGAAGTGCCACGGCTTCGTCTTCCGCGACAACGTCCGCGGACTGGATTTTTGGAGGGCGGTCGGGTGGACGGTTCGTGAAGACGTCCGGCTGATCTCGAAGGATCTCTAGCGGGGTACGCATCTTCGCCTGCAGATGTGGCTCCTCTTCCTTTTCCTTGGGGGGGCGCGAGGCGCGTTGTCGGGGCTATAGCTTGCAATGCATAGTACCTTGTGATAAGATAGTCTCGGAATGGGCTTCGGAGAGAGGTGGCAAGGGAGATGGAACCGCTCGACCTGGACAACTGGACAACGCAGCTCCGAAAGGGATTGTTGGAGTTGTGCATCGTCAATCTCCTTGCGGGCGGCGAGATGTATGGCTATGACCTCGTGAAACAATTGGGACGGGTCAAGGGCCTGGTTGTTACGGAAGGGACGATCTATCCCCTGTTGTCGCGGCTGAGGAAGTCCGGGGTGCTCGCGACGCGTCTCGAGGAATCGGCCAGCGGACCGGCGCGCAGATACTATGCGTTGACCCCCGCGGGCGCCCGTCTTCGAAGCCTGATGAACACTCATTGGCGTGAACTGGTGGGTGGCATGTCGGAACTGCAAGAGAAAGGAGGCCGGGAGCATGGCTGAATGGACGCACGAAGCGCGCGCCTGTCTTGAAAGCTATCTCGCCCAAGTGGCCGCATTGGCGCGGCGGCAGGGGGACGACGCCGAGGAGATTGTGAGCGACCTGCGCGAACATATTTGCCGGGAAACCGAGGAGACGGCCGGTGCCCTGGTTACGGCGGACGCTCTGCAGAAGACGCTCGCCGCCGTGGGCACGCCGGAACAAGTGGCCGGCGTGGACAGCGTTGCCGGCTTGCCGCCGCTGGAACCCGGCCTCACGCGCCCTGTACGTACAGAAGCGCGGATACGGGCGGAAGCCTCCCTAGACCACTCGCCCTATTCGCTTGTCCCGCTGCAAATCTGGGTGGTTATCGCCCTATTGGGCTTCGAGGGGATAGGCAACCTGCTTGCCATCCCGTCGAATCCCGTGAGCGCGCTGTGGCTGGGCGCGAAGATTCTGTTCGTGACTGGCTTGCTGCTCGGCTGGCGCTGGGTGTTCATCTTCTTCCTGTTCGAGGCGGCGATCCACGTCGTGTTCTTCTTTGCCGCCGCCCCCGTTGTGTCCTTGATCAACCTCGCCTTGTTCGTGCTCGTGGCGTCCGCCTTTCGTTTCTACTTCCCGAAGCGCGACGCGCCCACGTTCGATTGGGCGCGAATCCGCGACAAATAGCGGCGTCTCGCGCCGCTCAGAAGGCCCATTCCTGCTTCATTGGCCGTTTGCATCCCGGTGGATCCGCCCCTACACTGGATTTCGCCAACGCCATTCGGCACGGGAGGCAAAGGGAATGCGCGCGATTTTGATAGTGGCCTGCTTGTTTGTCTGCGGATGGGGAGCGTCCGTCGCGGCCGAAGAGGCATCGGCGTGGAGCACGGAGTTCCATTGGGGCGGAGCCGGCGGCGTGTATCTTCTGGCCGCGCCGGGGGACCTGTGGCTGGAAGTGGAGAAATGCGACCTCAATCGGACGGGACGGCCCACGCATCTCAGGGCCATCCTTTTCGGGCCGGATCGCGAGGTGCTCGATGAACAGATCTTACCCGACGACGGCAAGGCCAAAGGCAGCGGAAGCGGGCCGGTCCAACGGGCCCGCCTGAGCACGACAGCCTCGCGCAAAGGCGTCTACGGCCTCAGTATCACGATCTCGAATGACCGCTATGGTGAAGACGTTGCCTGGGCTTTCCGCACGAATTGCCCGCAGTATCTCGTGGAGACGTCGCGCGGGCACCGGGACGCCCCACACGAGGAGCCGTTCGTCCTGTTGAGTCCGTCAGAGGCAGGCGATGTCTGCTTCGCGCCGCCACGTCGCACCTTCAGCATCGAGGTTTCCGAACTGCCGCCGGGCACGGGCCCGCTGACGCTCTTCGATGCGGAGGACAAGCCCGCGGGCGAACTTGCGGTTTCGGAGAAGGGCGACGCCACGGGGCGCTTCGAGGTCCCGTCAAACGCCCCGGGCCTGCCGTGGCGGTTGCATCTTCCGAAATTCAAGGGCATCGTGCATATTGACGGGGTGACCCGCTGGACGGACGAGGACGTGCCCGCGAATCTCTCGTTGTGGACGCCGCACCGCGAGTCGTGGTTTCCCCTGGCGGCACATCGATGGGTCCTGTTGCCGTATCATCGGGTGGTCTATGCTGACCCCGGCGACGAAGGCAGTGTCGGCTTTCAGGTGCGCAACGATGCCGACACGGCAATCCGGATTGCACTCGCCGTGGAGGCCCCCGACGGCCCGGCCCTGCCCGCAGAGCTCTCAGCGCACGAAGTGGCGGCTCCGCCGCATCAGGCTGTGGAGGTTTCGCTGAAGTACCGGGTGCCGCCCGAGGGAGAGCGGTGGCTCGTGCATTTGCGGGCGACGCCCACGGCCGAGGCCGAGTTCACGACGTACTCGACGCTCGAAGTGCGCCGGGGCACCGCGCCGGCGTCCCGCCCGCTTGATCTGCCGCTCGTACTCAGGCCGTACCGGCATGAAAACGAGCAGCTCGGCTACACGCCGGACTATCCTGTCGGAAACCAAATGTACTTTGACACTGGAAACAGGCCGGTTTCCGCCCTGGAAGACAGTGTGGCACTGCGCAGGGACAATGGCTGGACGAGGCTGCCTTTTCCGAAAGACGCGGCCGGCAACGTGTTTCACATCGCTTCCACGAAAGTGGCTTTCGATCGGGACAACGGCATGTATCTGTTGGGCGAAGCGGGCGGCGCCACCGCGCTGCTCCATGCGCGGGATGCGGGAGAAGAATTCAGGGCGATTGCCGTGCCGGGAGCGGGACACTGCGACATCGAGCAGTTCTCGGGCCACAACCTGCCGGAGGGGCCTCCGCCTTTCGTTCGATTCACGCTGACGGAGAAGGATCCCAAGCTCATTTGGCGCCGCTTGAACGACCTCGCCCTGTTTCTGCCGAAGAAAGAGGGCGGAGACGGGCTCTCCATCCCGGACCCCGTTCTAATCTCGAAGAAATGCATCGGGTATTCCGGGCATTCCGGCATGCCGTCGTCCCTCGTATCGCGCGCTTCGCGCGTCCATGTCGTGTGGGCGGAAGCCACGGAGCCCGAAGAGAAGGCGCCGGGCGTGCCCACGTTCGCGGCCACGTATGACCGCGAAACCGGAACGCTGAGCGCCCCCGCGCTTATCGGCTATGGCCCGCCGGCCAACGACGTGCACAACACTCCGTGCATCACGATGGACAGCCAGGGGTATTTGCACGTCCTCATTGGCACCCACGGCCGCACGTTCAAGTATGCCCGGTCGCTCGCCCCCAATAGCGCTGGCGGCGGATGGACGGAGGCCGAGGACCTCGGCCCCGGGCTGCGCCAGACGTATGTCGGCATGGTTTGCGGCCCGGACGATACGCTGCACGTTGTCTTCCGCCTGTGGAACAACGACACACAGTACTTCCCGGCCGGCGACTATGCCTGCCTCGCCTATATGAACAAGCGGCCGGGCCAGCCGTGGTCGGCCCCCCGCCCGCTCGTGGTTCCGCCGTTTTCAGAATACAGCGTGTTCTATCACCGGCTGACCATCGACCGCGCGGGCCGCCTCTTCCTCTCGTACGACTACTGGTCCACTTACTGGTTCTATCGCACGGATCACTGGGGCTCGAGGCGTGCGTTGCTGATGTCGCCCGATCAAGGCGCCACTTGGAAGTTGGCGGAGGAGACGGACTTCCTTCGCAAGACGCAAGCTCTGCGCAAGGACCAGTTTGCAGTTGGTTTGCTTCGCTGATAATCTTCGGCGCGCTTGAGTCGCGACGCTGAAGCACACGAACTTCCGAGACCTGTTCGAAGTCGGAGAGTTGGCAATGACGCAGAAGAGATGCCGTATTCGATTCGCCGGGACAGTACTGATGCTGTGCGTGGGCAGTCTGCTCTCGGGCGGGGCGTGCGCCGCCTCTGAAACCCGTCCAATTCAAATTGTGGCGGGGCCGTGGCTGCAACTGTCGGAAGTGGGCAATATGGCCGTGTGCTGGCTGACGGATCGGCCCTCCACGGGCGAGGTTGCGTACGGGGAAGGGTTGGCAAAGAAGGCGCATGCATCGCAGTACGGCTTGAAGGAAGCGTCTGAACTGCATCGGGTGACGCTCACGGGACTGGCGCCCGGCACGCAGGTTTCCTATCAGGTCACGTCGCGGGAGATTCGCCGCTTCAACGCCTACAATGTCCAGTTCGGGGAGTCCGTGACGAGTGCGCCATCCGCGTTTCACGTGCCCGATCCCAACGCGGAGCAGGTTTCCTTTGCGCTCTTCAGCGATTTGCACGAGTCAACGAAGCTGCTGCCGGATCTCGTGCGCGTCACGGACGCGAAGCACCGCGATTTCGTCGTATTTGACGGCGATTTCTTCAACAGTGTGGACACGGAGGAGCAGGTCGTTTCGCGATTTCTTCAGCCCGTCAGCCGGGAGTTTGCCTCGGAAGTCCCTTTCGTCTTCGTCCGAGGCAATCATGACGCCCGCGGGGCCTATGCCCGGCGTTTGCCGGAATATCTCAGCCTGCCGGGGAATCCGTTCGTGTCGTCGTTCAAGATCGGCCCCGCGGCGATGCTGGTGCTCGACACGGGCGAGGACAAGCCGGACGATCATCGTGAGTACTCCGGGCTGGTTGATTTCAGCGCGTGGCGTGCAGAGGAGACCGGCCTTCTGGAGGGGCTGGTTTCCGCCGAGGCCTGGAAATCGGCGTCATTTCGAGTTCTGCTGGCGCACGTCCCCGACGTAAGCCAATGGCACGCTCTTCTCGACAAGGCGGGATTAGACCTCCAAATCGCCGGACATTATCATTCACTGGAGTTTCAGCGCCCTCCGGGGACTTTCCCCGTGCTGATTGCCAGCGGCGATGCGCGGCAATCCCCGGACAGTTATCCCGCCGCCGTCGTCACGATAACGCGTGAAGCGATTGACCTGGACATGATTACGCGCACGGGGGAACATCCCGGTCACTGGACGCTTCCCGTCCGCAAGACGCAGCCCTAGTCGACTGGACGATCAGCGAGACGCGGCGCCGCCGTGTGCGGCGCGGAAACCAAGGCCGTCCGCCGCCAGTCTGAGAAGAAATGCCTGGCTGTTCCGGGCCATCAAGCACAAAAAACATCTGGGAGACGTCCTTGAAGAAGCGTGTCATGTTCAGAAAGTGCCTGCGCGGGATGCTGCGCTGGGGAGTGCGTCTTGGACTCTGTGGTCTTGTCCTTCTGGCGGGGGCGTTTTTCGGGGCTTTCGCGCCGCAACTGTATCACCATTTCTCGCTTTTTCCGAAGCAGGCGGCGGCCTGGAAGGCGCTGGAGGGGCAGCGCACGCCCGTTTCACTCAAGACCGGCTGGAATGAGTATCGCGGCGTCATGCACAGTCACTCTGAGGTTTCGCATGATTCCGAAATCGCGTTCCCCCAGATCGTGGAAGCGCTTCACACGGCGCAGTGCCAGTTCATCTTCATGACGGACCACGTCAATGAAGGCAAGGCGGACTATTCGCTCGGATGGAAAGGCATCCACGACGGCATCCTGTTCGTCCGGGGCTTCGAGATGAACAATGGCTTCATGCCGTGGGGGCTCCCCGACGAAACCGTCCTCGACGCGTCCGAGCCTTCGCCGCAGCTGGCGAAGAAGATCCGGGATCTCGGCGGCGTCATGTGCATTGGACATGCGGAGTTGTGGCGTGACTGGGACATTCCGGAAATCGACGGAATGGAAATTTACAATATCCACACGGACATGATGGACGACATGGCCGACCCGCGCTCTCGCATTGAAACCGCCAAGGAAGTGCTTCTCAACATGGCGTCCTACGGCGATCAGACGCTCCGTTCCATGTACGACTTCACCGTGCCGGTCATGCTGACGTACAAGTGGGATCAGATGAACCGCCATCGGCATCTCACTGCGATCGCCGCCAACGACTGCCATCAGAACGTCGGCCTGCGGGGCGTCTATACGGCCGCGGACACGCTTCTCCTTCTGGACACGGGGCACAACGATCCCAAACGTAAAGTCTGGGAACTCAAACTGAACGCGCTCACGCGCTTTGCGCTGAAGTTGGCCTTTGGGCCGCTTGTGCCGGACCGGCAGCTCTTCCGCATCGATCTGGATCCCTACGAACGATCCTCGCGTTTTGTGAACACGCACTTGCTCGCGAAGGAACTCAGCGAACCCGCGCTTTTGGACGCGGTCCGGGCCGGGCGCGCCTTCGTCGCTTTCAACATGCTTGCGGACGCAAGCGGCTTCGCCTATGTCGCCCAGGGCGGCGGCCAGCAGGTTACAATGGGCGAGAGTATCGCGTTGAGTCCCGGGCTCAAACTTCTGGCCGAAGCTCCCCTGCCCTGCCGTTTCACGCTGATGCGGGATGGAAGGAAAGTGACGGACAAACAGGGAAAGTCCTTCGACTACGAGGTTACTGAACCGGGCAAGTACCGCATCCAGGCCGATCTCGCCGTGCCCGGCGAAATGGCGCTGTCCGGCGAGAGTTTCTCCAACAACATGGCCACATGGGTGCTGACGAATCCGATCGAAGTGACGGCGTCGGCCGCGCCCGGGCAGTGAACGCCGATTCAGTTGCTCTCAACGGCCGCCCGTGTTAGTGTCTCTTCCCAGGGAATGGGCCGAGTGCCCGAACTTGGGAGGGATACGGCATGCCGGGCCAATGCGGTGGACTGCGACGCCAGATCTTATGTTTCGTGTTACTGGGCTTCTTTCTCCTTGCCTTCGAAGCAGTGGCGCTCCCGCAACCGGGCGTTCATGACGTCACGCAGTACGGGGCGGTAGCCGACGGCAAGACGCTGAACACCGCCTCCATTCAGGCGGCCATCGACGCCTGTGCCGCGGCCGGCGGCGTGGTTTCGTTTCCGCCCGGGAGTTTTCTGACCGGAACGATCTATCTCAAGAGCGGCGTCCATCTTCGCATCGAGCAGGGCGCGACGCTGCTGGGCAGCACGAATCTCGCGGACTATCCGATCAACCACTGCGCGTATCCCTCGCGCAGCGACGAATACACGATGCGCGCCCTGATTTGGGGCGAGGGTCTCGATGACGTGGGCATCACGGGCGATGGAATCCTCGACGGCCAAGGCGCCCGGTTCCGGAGCAATGAATCCACCCCGGAAGAGAGTGCCGCAATCTCAGCAGCTTTGACGCAGGAAGGGCGCTACACCCCGTACAAACGATACTTCAATCGGCCCTATCTCATTCGCCTCATCAGTTGCCGCAACGTGCTTGTCGAGGATGTCACGCTGCGCGATTCGGCCATGTGGATGCAGCACTACCTCGACTGCGACTTTGTCGTGGTGCGCGGAATCAACGTGTTCAATCACGTCGCCCCGAATAATGACATGATCGACATTGACGGGTGCCGCAACGTGATCATCTCCGACTGCTTCGGGGACACGGACGACGATGCGCTCACCCTGAAGAGCACGGGGGCAAAGGCCACGGAGCACGTCGTCATCTCGAATTGCATTCTGCGTTCGCACTGCAACGCGATCAAGATGGGCACGGAATCCGCCGGCGGCTTCAAGGACATCGCCATCAGCAACTGCGTGATCCAGCGTTCGAGCGTCGTAAAAGGACTCTCCGGGCGGAATGAAGGACTCGCGGGAATTGCCCTTGAGATTGTCGATGGAGGAACCTTGGAGCGGGTCACGGTTTCGAACATCGTCGTCGAGGGGACCACCGCGCCCATCTTTATGCGGCTGGGCAATCGTGCCCGTGCGGCCAAACCCAGCGACCCGAAACCGGGGGTCGGCATGTTCCGGGACGTATCCATCAGCAACGTAACCGCCACGGGCGCGAGCAGGATGGGCTGCGCCATCGCCGGCATTCCGGGACACCGCATCGAAAATGTGACGCTCTCCAACATCCGCATGGCGTTTGCCGGGGGCGGAACTCAGGAAGAAGCCGCCGCCCAAGTGCCCGAAGTCGAGGAGAAGTACCCGGAAAGCGCCATGTTCGGCACCCTCCCTGCCTACGGCCTCTATCTCCGGCACGTCCAGGGCATCCACTTGCGCGACATCGAATTGCGCTACGAAACGCCCGAGCTTCGCCCGGCCCTGGTGGCCGAAGATGTGCACGGCCTGCGTCTGGACACCCTTTCCGCCCAGGCGGAACCCGGAAAAGGCCCCCAGATCCTGCTGAAGGACAGCACGGACGCCATGATTACTGGCTGCTCGCCGCCGGCAATTGAAAGCTTCACCGCGTTGAACGGCGCCTGCGACAACGTGCGCTTGTTGCACAACGATCTCACCCGCGCGCGGCAGCCGTATGTGTTTGGCGACGGCGCGCCGCCCGGGGCCATCACCGCCGCTTTCAACCTTCTGCCGGATTCGGTGAAGAAGTAAGGGCTGGGGCACGATCCCCGGCGCCTTGCATCGCGGGTCCAAATTGAATTCGGAGTTGCCTATCCGCCGCTGGAGGGCAAAGGGAACCTGGCATGAGCAATGATGATTCGAATCCTGTGAGAAGAAAGTTGCCACGCTGTGGTGCTTCCGTCCCCTGCCTTGACCGCCGCGCGCTACTCAAAGGCGCCTTGGCCGCAGGGGCGTTGAGTGTCGGTGGGTGCACCACTTCCGGCGCCGAGTCCGTGGGCAAACGCAGGGGCGGGGTGAAGCGTAGCGAGCATTCCATCGCGGTGACGGAGCCTCCGGCCTTTCGTAATGCTCTTCAGCGATGTGCACAGGTTTACCCCGCGAACCGGCGCAAGGACATGCTGAGTTTCACGAACAAGACCGGTTATCGCATGACGGTTTCGCCGCACGGGTTTCCCGTGGCGATCTGCATGTCGCCGGACCTCACGTTTGGGATGCTGGGCAGCCGTTTCCTGAAGAACCGCGCCTATCTTGACACGTTTCGCGGGCACATGGATTTTCTGCCGCGGAACATGCGGCGGAACGGAAAGTTCTTCATCAATGAGGACATGCTTGCGGGGGCCGACCGCGTCATGTCGCAAGTGATGTATCCGATCTGGATCTGGGAAATGTATCGCGCCACGGGCGACATGGAGTTGCTGCGTTTTCATCACAAGCCCCTCCTGCGGTGTCTCAGCTACATTGAAAGCCGCGCGGATGCCCGCGGCATTGTGACTCAGGTGGATCCCGACGACTGGCAATACTCTGAGGGCGCGGATTGGGTGGACTGGTGCCCGGAACGCATGGAAGGCTCGACGTGCGTCTATCACACGTGGTACGTTCGCGCGCTCGAAGGCTGCATCGAGGTTTTCCGGCTGCTGGGCGATGAAAGCTCGGCCAGGATGTGTCAGGCGCGCGCGGTGCGCCAGCGCGCGGTGCTCGATCAGCATTTCTGGAATGGGCGGGCCTATTGGGACAACCTCAATTTTCAGGGCGCGCCCGTCGGCCGCTTCTGGTGCGATTCGCAGATCTGGCCGATTGCGTTCGGCTATTCGTCCCGTGAGCAGGCGGCGCGGATTTTCGAGCGGATCGACGCGGAGCCGGATGTCTTCGAAGGCGTCCCGCTGCGGTGGTGCGCGCCCATTGCGGCAGGAGATGAAGACCCGCGCTATCTCCCCGGCGGAAAGTATGGCGACACGCCGCGGCCGGAACTTCGCGAGTTCTCGTGGTTCGGCCGCCTCGGCGCAGGCGACATCCTCGCGCGTTATCGCTCAGGACAGGATGAACATGCATTGCGGCTTATCCTTCGCTACGCAGCGGTGGTCGATCGGCTGGGAAACGTGCCGGAGTGCCTCGACATGCATGGGAAGCCGCGCCGCGGCACGGGCGGTGCGGGCGACTATCTGGAACACGCTGGCGGCTACTTGTGGTGCGTTGGCGCCGGCCTTTTCGGCATCGATGATTCAAAGACCGGTGTTTTGACGTGGACGCCGCGCGTTCCGAGCGAGATTCCGGCCGCCTCCACCCCACTCTGGCACATGGGAACCTGTTGGGAGTTCGGCTGGGACGCCGAATCGTTGTGGATCGATCCCAACGGCGCGGAGGGCACCGTGCAGCTTGTGCGAGACGGATCCTCCATTCCGCTGCTGCTGAAAGGAAAGCGGGTGCAAATGGCGCGCCTTCCGTAAGCGCGGAGTCCGTCCACCCGGCGGCAGGACTGCAGGCACTACTACGTTGACAGGCACAATCCCGCCCCGCGTTCCTCGACGATCTTTCGCACTTCCGTGGGCTCGATGGATTGCAGGTTCGTTTTGCGCTGCGCTGCCAACGCGGCGGCGATGCCCGAGGCCTGCCCCATCATCGAGCACGTGGTCATCACGCGGGCGGAGGACAACGCGAGTTGTTCCGCGGAGAAACAGCGTCCCGCCACCTGGAGGTTCTTTGCGCCGCGCGGCAGCAGGCAGCGGTACGGAATGTGATAGGGCGGCACCCGCCGCTCTTCGGGCGGGAGGATATACGTCCGTTTGTCGTCGTCGGGCTTGTGCCCGTCGAGATAGAACACGCCGCGGGCGATGGCATCCTCGAAGTTTCGTCCGGCACGCAAGTCGTCGAGTGTGAGCACGTACTCGCCGAGCGTCCGCCGGCCTTCGCGAATTCCGATGCGCGCAGAAGCGTGATTCAGAAGCCACGGTTTCTTCTCCTCGCGCTGATAGTAGTCCAGCACCTGCATCATGCGCCGCCGGCCTTGAATCTCCGCTGCGGCCATGGATTCCGTGTCCGTGGCATCATAGCGGGGAATCTTGATCTTCAGCGCGTTGCTGCCGGGGCCGTTCGGCCACACGCTCGTCATCGGCAGCTCCTCCTTGCGCGAGATCCGTTCAAACCAGCCGTCCGGAACTTGTGCCCGCGCGTCCGGCTCGGGCACGTGGCGCACGCTGAACATCATCGACATGGGCAGTTGCAGGCGGTCCCCTTCGCGTCCCCGGCACGTGGCGAAGCCTGCGCCGTGCACGACCTGTGCCTCGCCCGTGCAGTCAATGTACTGCGCTGCACGCAGCGCTTCGGGTCCGGATGGGCCGCAGATCACGCATTCCGTGAGGGCGTTTCGTTTCACGCAGGCGTCCACGAATTGTGTATGCAGCAGGAGCCGGACGCCCCGGCGCAGGAGCAACTCCTGAAGGACCACCGCCAGGATCTCGGGGTCGAATACTCGCGCTTCTTTTTCCGCATAGGGCCGATAGGGCGCGATTGCGCCAAAGGCCTCCAGTCCGGCGATGATTGCGTCGAACGCCTCGCCCTGGCGCGCGGTTTCGCCGCAGAAGGCGCCCACGCCTCCGATCGTGCCGTTGCCGCCCGTGACGGCAAAGCGCTCCACGAGCAGGACCCGGGCCCCGGAACGCGCCGCGGCCAGCGCCGCCGAGACGCCGGCCATTCCGCCGCCAATGATCGCGACGTCGCACTCGTACCGCACCGGGATATGCCGTTTCCAGGCAAGCTGTGGCGCGTTTTCCCTGGCGCTTGCGGCGTCTGCGGCAACAGTGGTTGCTGCCGCGCCCAACAGCGTTTGTTTCAGGAATCCTCGTCTCGTGGGCATGCGATGCCTCCCAACCTGTTTCAGATTTCAGGGAAACCACTATGCACGCCGCCGAGGAGGCAATTCCAGCGCCACGTAGACCCGTAAGACGCCGGCTTCAATTCGTCCGCCCGGCTTGTGTACACTCCAGGCCCTGGCACTGTTTTGGCATGGGCGAACAGCGGAAAGAAGGCACTGCGTGAAGAAGGAAAAGATCCGCATCGACACCTCGGGGCCGCCGGCATCCCTGACTTCGAATCCCTTTGCGGAGTTGCTCGGGAACCTGCCCGAAACACCGGTTTCGTCTCCCGCGCCGGCTTCTTCCGCCGCGCCCCGAAGCGCCGACAAGCCCGCGCCCGGTTTTCGTATCGCGAAGACGAGAAAGGGCGGCTACCCCATATTCCTGGAGAAGCGGGCCGCGGGGAAGACAGTTACTGTGCTTCGCAATCTTTCGGGCGATACGGAGTCCCTGCTCTCGCTGCTCAAGAAGCGTTGCGCCGCGGGGGGCAAGGCGTTTGAGGATTCCATCGAAATCCAGGGGGATCACTGCGCAAAGGTTGAGGCGTTTCTGCGGGAACAGTCCCTCTGAGTTCACAGGCGCATTGCCGCAGCCATGAGTGGTTGATTAGTCGAATTCTGAACTACTGCTTCTCCGAGGTCGCCTCAATGACCGGCGCTGCGTCCTGTTCGCGCGAGGCGGATTTCGTCAGCCGCCGCAGGCTGGCATATGCGATCATGAACTCCCCTATGATGAGGAATACGGCGAACTGTCCGAACATCGCATAATCGGAGATCCGCTCTGTCGGAATGCCGTAGAACCGGCCCAGCGTGTAGAAGGGCAGCAGGTCCCCGCCCGCCGGATACAGCTTGGAGTAGCCGTCCGTGATGATGCCGCACCACAGCACATCGTGCATGTTGGACGTGACACATCCCAGCATGAAGGTTCCCAGGAACAACAGGATGAGTCCGCCCAGGCGCACGCGTTCGCCACGCACGCCGAGGCACATCGCCCAGACCGCCCCGGAGATCAGGGGAATCGACATCGGGATGCCGAGGAATGCCGAGGTCATGAAGAGCCAGACGATAGCCTCGTGCGAGATTTTGAGATACGGCGAATCGACCAGGGTCATGATGACGGAAAAGAAGAGGAGCCAGGTGATCAGGCACGTCCAGAACACTCCCCGCGCACTCATCGCCGCGTCGAGCCGCGGGAGGCGTACGAAATACGCCAAAGCACTCACCGCCGCGGAAAACGCCAGGGTGCCGAGACACATCGGCCAAATCGCCTGATACGCCTGAACTACGACTGCCATCCCTCGCACTCCTCTGCTGCCGGCCGGATTCTCCGCCCCGGAACGCTCCTGATGTAAACACTATGCTTGCCATGATTGTATGCAAGCGGCACGTCCCGTGCCAAGTTTTGACGGGGGCTTGACATCTACTGTGTCTACAGTATAAACTACGGTAAGAACAGTAGGAGGGCCGGTCCATGCGCGTCAGACAGCCGTCGAAGCTGGAAATGTCCATGCTGAGCCTTTTGTGGGAACGGGGCGGGCTGACGGCCCGCGAGGTGCTGGAGACGTTGCCGGACGGCAAACAGCGGGCCTACACTTCGGTGCTGTCCATTCTGCAGGCCATGGAACGGAAGAAGCTGGTCCGCCACACGACGCGGGGCAACACGAATGTCTATCACGCGCTCGTCAAGCAGGAAACCACATTGGGCCGGGCCTTGCGCGATTTGGTGCGCGACGTCTTCGGGGGCTCCCCCGCGGCGGCGGTGCAGCATCTGCTGAGCGAGAGCGAGGTCTCCGAGGAGGAGTTGCGAGAAGTGGAGCGCCTCGTGGCGGCATTGCGCGCGCAGCGCGCAGCAGGAGAGGAGCGCGAGCCATGAACCATCTCATCGACGTGAGCGCCGTCTCCGCGGCCCATCTTCATGCCGCGCTGTTGCACACGTTGTGGCAGGGGCTGCTCCTGGCGATTGTGGCGGCGATTGTGCTGCGCAGCATCTCCGCACGCCGCGCCCGGACGCGCTATGCGGTGGCCGTGGCAGGACTCTTCGGCGTCGTGTTGGCCGCCCTGCTGACCTGGTGCACTCTGGAGTATCTGGACGCGGCCCCTGCACAAACCATGGAGGCCATGGGCGGCGCCGTCCCGCCCGAGGCGGCAGCCGTTCAAGCGCCAATGCCCGCCGCCGAATCCGCGCCGCCTCTCCCCCGCTTCCCGTCGTCGCCGTCTCTGGCGGATCGCCTCCTGTGGTGTTGGGCCGCCGGCGTGATCCTCATGCTCCTGCGCGTGGCATGGCTGATGCGCGGCACGCGCCGGCTTCGCCTGCGCTGCCGCCGGCTGGACGATCCGGAACTTGAGAGACTCCTCAAGGAAATGAAGAAGGTTCTGCGGGTGAGCCGCCGCGTTACGCTGGGCATCGTGGAGGAAATCATGTCGCCGGTGGCCATGGGCCTCTTCTGGCCCATCGTGCTGCTGCCTGCCGCGATGGCCACGAGTCTGCCGCCGGAACTGCTTCGCGCCGTGCTGGCCCATGAACTCGCCCACATCCGGCGTTACGATTATCTTGTCAATTTTCTCCAACTCGTTGTCGAAGCGCTCCTGTACTTCAATCCGGCCGTGTGGTGGCTGAGCCGCCAGGTTCGTCTCGAACGCGAGGCTTCCTGCGATGCGCTGGCCGCGCAAGCGACGGGGAGTGCGGCGGACTATGCCGATGCGCTGGCGCACGCGGCGCGCTGTGTGCAAGGCCGGGGCGGAATGGCCTTGGCCGCGCAAGCTTTTGGCGCGGCGCGGGATACCGGCCGCCTGATCGAACGCGTTCGCCGCCTGCTGCTTCCTGACTATCGACCGGGACTCAGGTTGCGCTGGCATAGCGTGGCCGCCGGCGGGCTTGTCACCGTGGTCCTGCTTTTCGGCCTCTATCAAGGCTCCGTGGCCAGTGTGGCGCTTGCGGGCTGGCTCATGTCCGATCAGGAACGTGCGGCCATCATCACGCAGATCAAGAAGGAGTTCAACACGTCCTGGGAGGAGAATCGAGCCGCGGAAGAACACGAATTCGTGCAGGTCTTCGGCGCGGTGAGCACGGCGGACGGGCAAGCCCTGCCCGTGTCCGACCGTCATGTGCACACACTGAGCCAACGCGGACACAGTTCCCACTTCGAATCGGTGACCTTTGAGGGAAATCGCTTTCAGGGGCGTTTGACGCAGGGCGACATCTATCTCTTCTTCGAGGTGCCGGGATTCGCCCCCACGTGCGCCGGGCCGATGCGCGGGGACGCACAGCACCCCATCGGCCCGCTGGATATCCGCCTGGAACGGAGCCTGCCCGCCCGGATTCGTTTTGTCACGGCTGAGGGCCGGCCCGTGTCCGGCGCACGGGTCACCGGCGGCTACAAATTTGTTTCGAACACGTACAGCATGTCCATCAATCTGCCGTCTGATCAGGACGGCCTGATACGTTTCGAGCAGGCGACGAAACCGATTCCGATCGCGCTGCACGTACAGGCAGAAGGTTTCCAGGAGGCGGACAATGACCGCCTGATTGTCGCGCCCGGTGATCAATTCGACTGGATCCTGCAGGAAGATACCCCCATCGAGGGGGTGGTTGTGGACCGGCATTCGGGCAGGCCGATCGCCGGCGCAGAACTTGCCCTGCTCTTTGAAGAGGGCCGGAGCTTCCGGCAGGGCACCGAGGGCAAGCGCATGGCGGCCACGGATGCGCAGGGGCGCTTCGTATTGCGCGGTTTGAACAAACAGTGGGACTGCTACTTCCTGGCGCGCGCCCGGGGTTACGGAACGGAACTGATTGCGCATGTTACGCGGCAGCAAGCGCCGCTGAACGTGAGCCTGACGCCCCGCTATGTGCGCGGCGTTATCCGCGGCAAACTGGCGTTGCTGAGGCACGGAGCGAACGGCGGCCCGGTCGTCGAGAGCAGCATGCCGCTCGAACTGCCCGAAGAGGGCCACATATGCGGGGAGGGCGCCCATGAGACGCCGGTCACGATCGAAGGCGGTGAAGGACACTTCCTGATAGATGGCCTGCGCATCGGCACCCTGTATGTTTCGGCCGGCCCGCAGACAACCCAAGTGGCGGTGAGCGAACCTGTCGAGGATCTGGTGATCGACCTCCCTGAAATCGCGGCACGCACACAACGAAGCCTGAGCATTTCTCTGCCTGTGCCCCCAAATGCGACCCCGGCCAACGGAACGATCATTGTCAACCTGCTGGATGGAATGGGGGGCATTACAGGCGCGAGCAGCACGCTTGCCGTCACGGATGGCCATGCCGAAACGCGCATCGAAGTCCCCGCGAAGCTGCGCCTGTACGCGGACGGACTTGCGGGGTATATCGCCTCGCCCCGTGAAGAAGGGGACATGCATGCATCAGGCGGATGGGAGGTTCCCGAGGGACAGGAGCCCTTCCAGATCGAATTGCCGCTTGAACGGGCCGGCGCACTCCACGGCCGCGTGCTGCGGGCCGACGGCACACCGGCCGCCGGCGCCAGCGTGAATCTTTCCTCGCTTGAGGGGGGCAAGCCGAACTGGCCCTTCGCGTATTTCAGTTCCGCCTACTCGAACTTCACCTGCAATGAGCAAGGCGAATTCGCGGCCTCGCCGCTGCCACTGGACAGGAAGTACAAGTTGGAAGCTTCGATTGACCTCTGCCGTGCCGAAGAGACGATTCAACTGGCCTCCGGGAATCCGATTGTGCAGCTGCAACTGCGCCTCCCGCCGGGGGTGGATGTGCCGGTGCGTGTTGTCCAGCCCGACGGCCAGCCCCTGTCCAACATTGAGGTCACGGCGATATGCCCGGACGGTCCCCGGTATCAATTGAAAACCGACTCGGCGGGCGTCTGTCTCTTGCGCGGCATCGACCCGGGCCGCGAGTATTGGCTCCGCGCCGACCCGCTACAGCATTTCCAGCACAACACTCTCCAGGTCGATCCCAACGCGTCCGAGAACCTCCTCCGGCTTGAAGAAGGGCTTCTTGCCGAAGGCACCCTGCTCCGGGCCGGAACCGAGGACCCCGTGTCCGGACTGAAGCTCATCGCCAGACGAATCGGCCCCGCCCCGGCCAATCAGCCCTTCGACTATGTCGTCACCGCCGTCAGTGACGGGGAAGGCAGATTCAGGTTCTCGGACCTCTGCCCCGGCGACTTTAGCCTTTCCCTGGATTCTCGCGCGCAGGGGGTCTTGGAGCCCCCGGAAGGGACCCGCGTCTTCCGCGCCGGACAAGCGGAGCCCGTTGTTGTACATCTCAAGGCAGATAGGGCGGCGGAACCGTGAGCCCCCGGCGTTCCCTACGATTGTCAAGCTTGTCTACATACAAATAAATACAAATACAAAACAACAACAGTTCAGGGGTTCGATTTGGACCCTTTGGAGTTAAGGTCGCTTGGACCACACCACAGGGAGTGGGCGCTGCGGCAGTCTCTTCAGGTGACTTCGGGTGGTTTTGTTGCTACTTGATACTGTTTTAATTTGTTTACAATGATTTTTAGCGACCACGCCAATAGGAACACCACACTGGGGGAAGCCACCAAGGCAAACCAGGGACCACTGGGGAAAGAACCGGTTTTCAGGTAGTTCCAAAGATAGAAGCCTGCAAAGTCCCCCAGGATCACGATGGCCCCCGCCAGCGGCCAG
>CAILVY010000181.1 GCA_903837785.1 Candidatus Hydrogenedentota bacterium | reverse complement strand
TGCGCCGCCGCAGGGCCTGTACGACACCCAGGGCGCGATGGGTGGCGCCGTCGAGACGCCCCTCGGGATGCAGACGGTCGCCCATGAATACGCGCGCGCCGCGCGACCACGCGACGGCCGCGACATGCTCAATCCGGCCGGGCGCGGCCATGCTCCAGTCGCCCCATCCCCGGTTGAAGATCGTGGGCATGACTTCGGCGGGTCGGTCGGCGTTCTCGCCGTAAGCCGCGCAGGATGCCGCGCTGTGGGATTGATGTCCCCAGGTCGCGGGGTCCATGGTCAGACGCGTTACCGCCGGTCCCATCTTCTCCGGATAGGGGGCGCTGCCGATCTGATTGAAGCCCACTTCCGTGCCGGGCGCGCGGTCGCGGACGAACTCGCTCATGCGTTCCAGGAGCGCCAGGGCGCGCTGCCGGCGGAACTGTCCATACTCGGCCCAGATCGGCCCATCCATCTGCCTTGGGATCTTGGGAGGCGGATTGCCCGCCGCGCGGGGGATGGCGTGGCCGAAGGCTTTGCGGAACGCTTTCCGACAACTCGAGCAGTAACAGACCGTCAACGCGCTCATCGTGTCAAACCAGAAGCCGGCCGGGGAATACGCCCGGATGATCTCGTCAATCTGCGGAAGCATCAGTTCTTCGGTGTAGCCCGTGAACGGACACACGCAGATGTAGTGGTGCTCGGAAACCTCCGGTCCCGTTCCCCAGACCATGGTCCATTCCGGGTGCTTCCGGCACGCCTCGCCGTCCACGCCGAAACTGACATAGGCAAAGGGCTTGATGCCTTGTGCGCGGCAGGCGTTCACCATGCCGCCAAACACGTCGCCCTTCATCCGGGGATGGGGTGTCCCCACGTGCGTAGGATAGTAGCTGAAGCCGGTGTGACACTTGGCAAAGAGGATGACTTCGTCCACGCCGGCATCGGCCAACGCGCGGGCAGACTCCTCGAAGCGTGGCGCGTGTCCGATGCGCACCCGCGCATCGCTGTGGAAGTCAAAATGCCAACCGAGTTTGGTCGAGCTGCTCATGCGAAGTCCTCGTCTTTCTGACTGGATGCGTGAAACACCGTCGTTGGAAAACCGACAATCATGACCCATCATCATCCCTAACGGCGCAACCTGGACTCGTCCCGGCGGAGCCTTTCCGCGTCCTTGACTCTTTCCGCTGCCATGTATGTGCCCCCATCATACCACGGTTCCTGAAGAGCCTCGCGATAGTGACGAATGCGGTCCGCAGTCTCGCGCCGGATACATGCGCTGGAGGCAAGAGCCTTGAAGGTGGCCTGCCGACGTACATTATAGTCGCGGATGGCCCCCTCGGCGGCTTCCAGGTTCACGATGCCCCGCAGACGCGCGAGCATGTCTTGCCTGATGGCGGCGTGGGCCGGATCTTCGGCCAGGTTGTTCAGCTCCCGCGGGTCCAGTTCGCGGTCGTACAACGATAGATGCGTTTGATATTCGCATTTCCGGAGGTGCGCAGCCGCAGGTACATATCGTCGGCGCCACGGCCATGTCGGCAGGGTACGGCATCACCTACTTTCTGGAAAAGCACATGGAAATTGTCTGGGCATTTCCGGGAGACTTGGGGACTTGCCTGCCCGACCGAAAAGTATTCGACATGGAAGTTGGCCATGAGCACAAGGAACCTGTTTTCGTCAGCCGATTCGCCACCGGAATCGTCTATGCGGATATCGAAAACCGGGCGAGGCTTCCGCGCGAGGGAGTGGCGCAGGAGCAGCGAGCCTATTTTGCGGCCCACGACTTCTTCAAGGCGATGCGGCTGCATCCCCTGGCGATCCCCTCGCACAACATGATTAACATTTTTCCTCCATCCTTGCGTGACACGGCGCCGGAGATATTTCCCATCAAGGACGGGCAGCGCTATTTTCCGCGCGACATCCCTTCACCGGCACAGCGCAACGACGGGCCAAAGGACTGGCAATCGTGGCACCCGTGCTACACCAATCCCAAGACCGTAGCGTTGGCCATTGCCGCCGCCCGAAAGGCGTTTCAGGACTCGGATACAATCTGCTTCTCCATCGGA
>CAILVY010000180.1 GCA_903837785.1 Candidatus Hydrogenedentota bacterium | reverse complement strand
CCGCCGCCGCGCTCCATGCCGACAATGCCATCTCTTTCATCTCGGGCGACGGACTCATGTATCACCTCCGCACGGACGCCCCGGCCGACCGAACCCTCTGGACCTTTGACGCAAAATCGCTGCCCGGCGCCGGCTACATCAACTGGTGGGAAGGCAACACCGCCATCGGCTATGACGGCGCCATCTACGCCGGAAACACCAACTGGAATTACTACGCCATCAATCCCGACGGCACGCCGCGATGGAATTACGCCACCGGAAACAACTGCTGGTCCATGACCGCCTTCGGCGAAGACGGCTCCCTCTATTGGGGTGCCCTCGACTGCAAAGTGCGCCGGGTCGCCCCGGACGGTGCAGAACTCTGGAGCAAATACACCTGGGGACCTGTCGCCGCCTCCGCCGCACTCGGTTCTGACGGAACCGTCTATATCGGCTCCTTTGACAGCTACTTCTACGCCCTCGACGGCGCCACGGGCAAGACCCGATGGGCTTTCAAGACCGGCGATCACATCTACGCCTCCGCCGCCCTCGCCGCCGATGCCCAAGGCAACACCACCGCCATCTACATCCCCTCAACTGACGGCATGCTCCATGCCCTCGACCCCGCCGGACGCCTGCTCTGGACCTACGACACCGGCGACCCGATCCGCTGCTCCCCCGTCATCGGCCCCGCACCCGAAGGCGGCGATATCGTCTATTTCGGCAGCGGCAACGGCGTCTTCTACGCCCTCAACGCGGTCACCGGCGAGCGCCGCTGGTCCTTCAATACTACCCCCGCCTCGCCCGAACTCCGCGACCGCAACGACCTCAACGCCTCCCCCGCCCTCGGGTCCACCGGCGTGTACTTCGCCGGCGAGTCAGGCGGCGTCTGCTACATTCCCTACGACTATCCCCTCAACGTGCAGGATGCGCGGTGCTCCACCTCGCCCGGGGAAGACCTGCCCAACGCCACCACGGGCCTCTTCTACGTCACCTCCGGCGGAACCACCTGCAGGCAGGCCCCCGAGAGCGTTGCCCCCGCGACCGTGCTCTCCTTCCGCCTCATCGCCCGGGAGCGGGGCGCCACTCTCGACGCGCGCATCGACAAGAACACGCTCTCCATCGAAAGCATCCCCGAGACTCCGCATGACTTCGCCGTCTCGGGCGATGGACACTATCTCTACTTCACCCCCAAGTCCTTTCTGAAACCCGGCGGTGAACTCCATCTCAAGATCTCCGGCGCCTGGCTGAGCGGCGGACTGAACATCGGCAATCTCACCCTCGGCGGCGAGATCAAGGGCGAATTCAATAACACGTTCCTCTTCCATGTCGCTGCGCCCGCACTCCCACGTCCCCCGATCTCCATCACGGAGAGCAAAGCCACCGCCTTCGAATGGACCCGACTCGCCGTCCCCATGCCCGCCATGATGCCCAGCCTCAATCAGATTGGCTTCGATTCCATGGACTGCCTGGTTTCTCCGGCCTGGATCTCCGCCCCGGGTCCCGACGGACGCGGCAAGGCCATCCTCTGGATGACGAGTGCGCATCGAGAACCGGATGGCTCCCTGGAGATTCCCCCCGCCCCCGATTTCATGACCCCGCTCAACGCGGATTATGCCGGCGACAACTTCATCATCTGTAATCGCGATCTCCACATGGAAGTCATGGGGCTCGACATCCCCTTCGACATCTTCGATCTGCGCGCCCAATTCAATCGCGACCTCACTGTCCGGCCCGGCGCCACCGCCTACGCCGAGAGCAGGATCCTCTCGATCCCCACCTACGGGCCGCTCCTCGTCCTCTCCGGCATCGCCAGCAACGTCGCCGAGAAGCTCGTCGTCAACGGCACCTTCGTAACGCGCCCCTATGACGGTCCCGCCGCGATCCGCCCCGAAGGCATCTCCGTGCAGAATGTCTCCTTCGCCGCTCCCGGCGAAAAAGAACTTGGCCGGGTGCGCGTCACATTCACCCTGGCCCCCGGCGCGGCCTGGCCCGCCGCAACGCACCGGCCCGCCATCTTCCTCGTGGATTCCGCGGCGAATGAGGCGGTCTTCCTGGATTACAAACACAACATCGATGTCGGCGTTGACGCCCAGGGCAACCTGCAATCCCTCGTCCTCGTCCTGCCGCCCGGCACCCGACTTCCCAAGACCCTCGGCGCCGTCATTATGCTCGACGCCTATCCCCTGGACACGCGCTCCATCTTCTAGAGCATTTGAAGGCGTTCTTAATGCGGCTCTGTCCTCTCGCTCTTCTTTGCTTCTTTCTTCTCTCGCGAGAAGAAAGAAGGCTCTTTCGCCTCGTTCACTTGATTTGCCGGAACGCTGCCAGCGGACCCGTCACGCTCGCCAGATAAATCGGATTCTGACGATGATTGCCCTCGGGATGGACGCACTCCCACGGCGACCCGAAATCCTTGCCCTTCCTGAAATCGCCCTCGCGCAATTCCGCCACGTAATCCTTGGCCAAATCGCGGGACAGTGCCCTGTCCTGCTTCGCCACCGCATAACAGACCCAGCCCGTCGCCGTGTCCCAATACGCCCCGTTCTGATACGTGTTCTTCCTCGCGTAACACTTCTCCCAGGCCGACTCGGGACTGAAATCCCGATCCGTCGGAACATGCCGGATCATCCCCCGCCACGCGATCGTTCCTTCCCGTACCGCACGCGTCAACGCGGCACACGCCTGCTTCTCACGCTCCGCCGGAAGCGCCCCGATAAACACGGCAAAGGCCGTTCCCCATACGTCCACCTGGGCGCTTGTGCCCGTCGATGCACGGAACCAGCCGTCCTCCATCGAAAACACCGCCACGAGCGCCTGCTGTAGCCTTGACACCGCCGCCTGATACTTCGTCGCCTTTTCCGTCTCCCCCAAGCGGCCAAACAACTCCGCCAGTTCCCCGGCGGCGCGGTACTTGAGCAGCGAGGCAAAGAACAGATCGCCCGTATGCACCACGGTGTCAAAGAAGCCGAAGTTCACCCCCCGCGCCTCTGCCGTCACCTGCACAATCCCGCTCTCCGGATGCGCCGGCGGCATCGCATACGCTTCCTCGAGCCGCTGCAGCAGCGGCTTCCCTTTCACCGCCTCTCGCAAGAACGCGCTCTCGCCAGACTGCCGCGCATACTCCATCGCCATGTGGATAAAGAAGAACGCATCGTCCAGGCTCGGCAGTTTCCCCCATTGCGCTCCCCCCTGCTTCTCGTAATCATCCAGGACCCCCGGAAAGAAGATCGGCACATCCCGGAATCCGATATGATCCGGAATCGACCCCGGCGGAACCACGCTCCCGCTCGGCAGCGAAATCTCCTCGTCCGGCTGATGTTTCGCCGTCAGAAACAATGCGTGCCGCTGTTCCTCCAGGGTAATCAACCCCGCCTCCAGCGACATCGCATAATCCCGGATCCAGAACGCCGGGTAATCTTCCCTGCCCCCCGGCCGTATCAGCGTGTTCCCCGTCACATTCGGCCCGTATCCGCCCACCCGCGCACCCGCCGCCACCCGCGACTCCGCCAGCACGGCTTTTGTCATAAATTCCAGAAATGCCATATCGTCCTGGGCAAGGAAGGGAACCGTTTCAGCTCCCCCGAGGGTTAGCCCATGCACAAGCACAGCCATCATCATCAGCATAACCTCTCCTTCGCTTCGCTCCTCACGATCGAGTACAAGGTGCAGTCCCGGGGAAAGTCGCCGAGATTCGGGAATACCACCCACCGCCGAAGCACGCCCTCCCGCTGCATGCCCGCCTTCTCCATGACATGCCGCGAGGCGGAATGATCCAAATCGCAGTACGCCTGCACCCGATAGACCTCCGGTTGCGCGAACGCCCAGCTCACCACCGCCTTCACCGCTTCCGTCATGTAGCCCTGGCCCCAGGAATCCCGGGCCAGCACGTACCCGAGATCCACCCGGTGACCCTCGACTCTGGCCGTGATCGCGCCAAGCAGCCGCGACGTGTCCCGCGACTCGATCAGCCACGTATAGGCGGAACCCTGCTCCCACGATTGAATGCAGTTCTTGACGAATTCCTCCGCCTCCGACAAACGCGTAAGCGGACGAAACAGCAGATAACGCGTCACAGCGGGATCGCACGCATAGCGCTCAAATATGGCCGGCGCGTCCTCCCGCGCCGGCCGCCGCAACCGCAACCGTTCCGTCTCCATGCGCTCCACAGCCTGCATTCCCCCTCCCCGCGCCTACTTGATCGGCACCTCTTTGTTCAGCTTCGACGAAAGGTAGATCGCGTCGATGATCTTCTGAATATTCAACGACTGCCACGGCTGCACCCGCACGTCCAGGTTCTTCTCCACGCACTCGCAGAAGTGCCGGACCTCGCGACGATGCCCGTCCTCCGGCGACAGCCAGTCCCATTTCGAACTCGTCAGCGTGCTGTGATCCGCGCCATAGACCCCCAGGGGATTCGTCATGATGCCCGCCTTGTCGCCGAGCACCGTCACGCCCCCGGTCTCCTCCGCGACGTTCGCCGCCCACGTCACCGTTACGTGCATCGTGATGCCCTTCTCGAAGCGCACAAATCCGGTCGCATGATCCTCCACGTCAAATTCCTTCGGCGGATAGGGCCGGCCCCAATCCGCATTGAAGAGGTCCTCGCGATCGCCGAACATCCGATAAACCTTCCCCGAGGCGGCAACCGGCTTCGGACAGCCCATCAGCCACACGCACAAGTCCATCATGTGCACCCCGATGTCGATCATCGGGCCGCCCAGCGACTCCTTCGCAATGTGGAACTTGCCCCAGCCCGGAATCCCCCGGCGGCGCAGCCATTTCGCCTCCGACGCATAGATTTGCCCGAGGGCGCCGCTCTCCGCCACCTCCTTGAGCTTCTCCGCGCCGGCCTCGAAACGCATGTGCTGCGCAACCATCAGCTTGCGCTTGTTCTTCTTCTGCGCCGCGATCATGGCCTTGCATTCCTTCACATTCATCGCCATCGGCTTCTCCACGATCACATGCGCGCCTGCGTTCAGGGCGTCGATCGTGATCGGCGCATGGCCCCGGTTCTGCGTGCACACGTCGATGATGTCGAAGTGATACTCCTTCAGCATCTTCCGGTAGTCCAGATACGGCTTCGCTCCCTTGCTCTTCCCCGCCTCCGTCTCGCAGCGTTCCGATATCAGGTCGCAGACCCCCAACAGATCGATCCGTCCCTCCTCCTCCAGCTCCCGCCAATACGGGAGATGCTGTTCCCGTGCTATCGCGCCCGATCCAATCAACCCAACTTTCAGCTTCTGCTTCGCCATGACCCGATCCTCTCCGGACTCTGCCGTAACTGCTGGACTCTTCCCCGGCATCCTGTCACCCCGGGGAACGAGATGATAGTGCATCCCCGCAGCCTGTTGCCAACGCCCGCCCTCCCGAGCGCTGAACACGCGGCAGGACCGCAACCCCGGGTCAGCCACCCCCTTGATTGGAGCCCTGAACGGGCGACAGCCCCTTCCCCTCGAAATACTCGTACGCATCGATGATATCGAGATAAACGCCATCGAAGCCTGCGGCCAGTATGCGATCAAGATAGGCCGAGGGATTCCCGAACAAGATGGCCTGCCATCCCGGGTCCCAATAGGCCACTTTGAAATTCCCGGCCCAATCCGGATTTTCGGCGAAGATCCACTCCGGCGCCCCAACGCCCCAACCCGGCTGCCAGTAATACCGGTAATTCTCCGCCTCGCCGATGCTCATATAAGCCAGGATCATCCGGCGCCCGCCACGGGACTTCACGTGAATCCGTTCGACCTCGCCCGGCGTCAACACCGCCTCCTCAAAGAACAGATCGATGATGAACAAATCATAATCCGTGGCCTCCAGCGCGGACAGATACGATTCCCGGCTTGCGTACGTTCCTGCATTCAGCAAATACAGAAGGTTCCGCGCCTGCGGCAGCCCATTCACATCCAACCCGTTACTCTGATAGGGTTCCACAGGATACTCCGGAATGTTGTCCAGCTCCCGATGATTCGCCGCAAAAGACACATAACCCCGTGACGCATTCTGCGCGTACGAATCGTCCATGTACCCGTGCGTCGAACAATAGTCCGCCACAATCGCCTGCACGCCATGCGCTTCCGCGACGTCCAGCATCCCAATCATCTCGTTCCGCGCCGCCACGGGCGTGGGGACATTATCGGAGTCATAGCCGTAAAACAGGTCCTCGCGGCCCTGCCCGTCAATCGCCGCGAGATACGCCGCGCTCGCCGTGCTTCCCGGTGTCCCATCCGCCGTCAGCAATGCCTCGCCGTTCTGAGGCACCACGGCGAAATCCGCTCTTCGCACCTTGGCATACGCGCTGATGCTCTGCACGAGTTCCCGCATCGCCTGCCGATAATCGCTCGGCGGCTCTCCTTCTCCCTCTCCTTCTCCCTCTCCTTCTCCCTCTCCTTCTCCCTCTCCTTCT
>CAILVY010000179.1 GCA_903837785.1 Candidatus Hydrogenedentota bacterium | reverse complement strand
GTGTCCACGCCCGGCTCGATCTTCGAAATGCGTTCGTCATTCGCCCCTTCAAGGAGCAGCATGCGCCGGGAGCGGTCCGAATGCACAATGAAGCGATCCACCTCGGCGAGCGCGCGCCGCTTGATCGCGCGGCGCCGCGCGTCCCGTTCCATGTTGAAGGGGATGTTGTCCCAAATCATGGCGCACAGGGGCGCGGACCCTTGTTTCCGGGCTTCGAGGGCTTCCGCGGTCCAATCGGGGAACAGCTCCCACGTTTGAATCAGGTCGAAACCCTGCAGCCGCTCGTGAAAGGGCAGCAGCCGCGGTTCCCGGCCGGCATAACGTTCCAGGAGGGCGTTGGCGAGGCGCCGCAGGCGTGGGCCGCATTGCGTATCGAAGAAGATGCGTTCGACAGGAAAGGGCAAGGTGTCCGCGCCGCGCGCCGTGAAATGCCGCTGGATCTCCGACTCCGCGCGAAAGGCAATGACCTCGGGCTGCGGACGGAGCCGCTCAAACACGCGGAGGTGCCATGGGCTGAAGCGGTTGCCGGCCAGGAGCGCCAGTCTCATGATTTGCCGCCCCAAAAACGCGCTTCAAGCACCGCGCGCGCCCGTTCCGCATCGTTTGGAATATCGATGTGGCGCGCCATGCACTTCCGCTCGTACTCATCGAGGGTGCAGAGGACCCGCGCCGGGTTGCCCGCCGCCACACAGTTGGGCGGCACGTCCTGTGTCACGACGCTGCACGCGCCGACAATGGCATTCGGGCCGATCGTCACGTGCGGAAGAATCGTGGCCCGAACGCCGATCTGGCAGTTGTCCTTGATTTCGATGGGACCGAACGCGGTCAGCGACGCGTACTTGTCCTGAAGGGGGTAAGTCAGGTCGTGGTTGACGAACGTGACGTCGTTCGAGATACAGACGTGATCCCCAATCTTGATGAGCCAGGGCTCCGAGCCAAAATGGGCCGTGTAGACGCGGCAGCGTTCGCCGATGCGGACGCCCATGCCGCGCAGGGTCCGTATCACGGTCTCCTGGGAGCCGTAGCGGAGCTTGAGTTTCTGTATCAACCGTCTGAGGCCCATTGGCATCCCTCGTGACACGAGCCTACATCGTTTGGACGGAATACGGCAAGTTCAGTGAAAGGGGAGAGGTCAGGAAGGGGCGTTTCTGCAGCGCCATCGAGGCCGCCTGCAAGAGACTCATCGGGAAACGCCTCAAGAGATCCGGTGCGGAATGCAGCGTCCGCCGCGCAAAGGTCATCACCGCTCTCCGAAGCGCCCATCCCATGCTGCCGGGAGCAGGGAGTCGCATGAGTTCCCGCATTTCCGACGCAGGTCTTGCGTCCTCAGGAAACGTTTGCGCTCGGACGCTTCCGGAAGCCTTGTTCTCCCGTCATCCTGTGCTGTAACATCGCTCCGCGATGGAAGGACTCAATGCCAACAGATACCTGGTCATACTGGCACTTGCGGCCATAGTGGCCGCGGGGATCGCGGTCCGCGGGTGGCATCTTGACCGCGAATGCGCGTATTGGGACGAAGTGGCCAGCCTGCAACATCTGGACGCGCCAAACCTCGGGGCCTTCCTTCGCCTGGAGCGGCGCGACGATCCCCCCATGGTTCCCGCCTATTTTGCCCTGGAGTACTGCTGGGCAGCGCTTAGCGGCGGGTCCGTGGTGGCCATGCGGCTGCTCTCGCTCGCCCTGGCGACGGCCAACATCCTCTTGATGTACCTCCTGGCCTCCACCCTGTATGACGCCGTCGCGGGCCTTGTGGCCGCGCTCGGTTTCGCCCTCTCGGTGACGCACGTCTATTACGCCCTCGAGATCCGCCCCTATTCCCTGGTGATGTTTCTCGCCCTGATCAGCGGCTATTCCCTGTGGCGGGCATTGCAGGAGGAGCGGGCGCACTGGCGTGCATTGAATATTGCGGCGAATATCCTTCTGATGTGGACCCACTTGTTCACGGTCTTCTTCCTGTTTGCCCAGGGGGTGTACCTCCTGGCGCGCTGTGTCCGGCGGAAGACGCCGGGCCGGCTCGTGCGCTGGGCGTTGTGGCAGGCGCCAAGCGCCGCCCTGCTGCTGTGGTGGGTCATGCGCCTGGACATGCCGAAGCTGGAAGTGGCCGCGGCGTGGCGGGAGAAACTCGTGCATTCCTACCTCATGCCCCTGGGGGACTTCCTGCTCTTTGCCGGGGCGGGCGTTCCCACGTTCCGCGATGTGGCCGCGTTCGGCGGCTGGAACATGGGGGGCATCCTGTGGCGGGTCTCACTGCCGATCCTGTTGTTCAGCGGGGTCATGACTTTCCGTTGCTGGAGGATGACCCGCCTGGACGAGCAGCCCCGGGCGCGCAAGTCCGTGGAGGCGTTCTGGTTTCTGTTCCCCTGGCTGGTTCTTCCCACGATCGCGCTTTTCCTGGTTTCTTCCCAGGTCTATGCCTGCCACAGTTCGCGCTACGTGATGTATGGCGGCATCCCCTTTCTCGCCCTGGTTGGCGCTGCGGTAAGTTTCACGCCCGGCCGGATTCCGCGATTCCTCGCGGTGCTTTTCCTGGCCGGTCTTTACGGGTATAACCTGTACGCCCACCCGGGGCCCTGGCGTCACGATTTCCGGCACGCCAACGTGTTCCTTCATTCGGAAATGGGGCCCCACGAATCCCTCGTGGTCTATCATCTGGCGGATGTTACCCCGATGCGCTTCAATTGGGCCTGGGAGGGATTCCCGGGGGACGTGCGGGGCGCGGTTTCGCTGCAGGAAGCCCGCGAATTCTGTACGCGTCCGCTCGAATCCGGCGACGCGCCCCGCCTCTGGCTGGTCCTGCTCCTGCACGAGAATCCGGAGCCGGAGATTCGGGCACTCGAATCCGCCTTGCATGCACATGCCAAATCGGTGTTGAAGTGGCAGTTCGGTTACGTGCGGCCGATACTGCTGTACCGCATTGACCGCTAGCCACCCCGTCGGCGACGCGCTCGGGGCGGCGGCGGGCCGGCGAGAGAGGGGGGGCGACAAGGGGGCACCATCCGAAGCAGGACCGGTGCTGGTCCGCACCGGGCAGCAGCGCCCCTACTTCTTCACCAGATAGGAAATAATGAAGGTGACAGGGAGCATGACGGTCATGATCAATGCCAGAATCACGCTGCCGGCCCAGGCGAAGAATACGAATTCCGCCTCTCCCGAGGCTTTCGGGTTCAGTTCCACGTCATTCTCCTTCGACGTATGTCCTCAGTAACTTTCCGGGGCGAGGAGGAGGTATACCAGGCGAATGGGAAGCAGCAGGGTATCATAGGCAACGGCAAGCACTTCCAGCATCCAACTCGTCAGGCCAACCAGGACATTGTTGAAACCCTTGTTGCTCATGGGCGCTCTCCCCGGCTCGTGTGACCGGATAATACGCGGCAGCGCGGGCGCTGTCAAGAATGCTTCTGTCTTCTGTCGGGTTTCGGGTGATCCCGACCACAACATATTGTGGGCTGCAGTCTCCCAAAGGGCGAAATTGGCTGTGGCGACTCTTGACGCGAGGGGTGCTGTCTGATATACTCAGGCCCTGAAAGTTGGGGTTCTATCGGGCGGAGACGGCGACATCCCGGAGTTGGTTCAGGACATCCCGATGCGAAGAGCACATCTGGATGAGCGGAAGGGAACGAGGGCTTACGCTGACCGCACGAGCAGACGGAAGGACCATATCTGGAAGTGGTGATATATCGCGGATCCTGCGGAAGGGTTCCGTGAAGCGGACTTGGAGATGGCATTCCCGCGGGTCAGGACTGCGGGAAGTAACAAGAGGAGTTGAGGAAGCATGCGACTCTATAAGGTAGTGTTGCTTGGGGTGCTCTTTGCGAGTGTCGGAGCACTGGCCTATGCAGAGCTGCAAAACGTCGAGGTGAACGGCAGTATTCGAATCCGTGGCAACTGGTTCGATGGCAGCTATGACAAGAGCGCTTTGGACTCGGCATTTGTCGAGCAGCGCACCCGGTTGGGTGTGAAGGCGGACTTCACGCAGGACGTGCACGCGTTTATCGAAGTGGACAGTTACGATATCTGGGGCGAGGACTTCCGTTCCCAGAACTACCTCACGGGCGCCGATAGCCGCTCGCGGAGCGTGGATGATATTGAAATGTTCCAAGCGTACATCCAGGCGGCTAATATCGGCGGCACCGGGCTGACGCTGACTTTGGGGCGCCAGGAACTGACGCTGGGCAGCGGCTGGCTCGTGGGCAACAACACGACCTCGTCTTTTTTCACGGGTCTGTCCTTTGACATGATCCGCTTGACCTATGCGTATGAAGACTCCTTCCGCGTGGACGCCTTCGCGGCGAAGCTTGCCGAATCCCTGCGCGGCTTCGAAGAGGGCGACGTGGACCTGTATGGCGTTTACGCCACGTGCACGGCCATCGAGAACATGGCTTTTGACATGTACTACATGTTCCTGCGGGACGATGGCGCGGTCGTCGGTTCGGCGGGCGCCAATGCCCTGCTGTGGGCGGTTCGTCCCGGATTCATCGGGCACGTCGCCAAGATCGCGGATGTGCACACGGTTGGCCTGCGCGCGGCGGGGTCCTATGAAGGCTTTGATTTTGAGGCCGAGAATGCCTGGCAGTTCGGGTCGGTCAGTGATGATTCGGACCGCCGATTCTTTGAGGTCTTTGTGGACGACGGCGACCTCAACTTCTCGGTCAATGCCGGACTGAACCTGAAGGCGGGGTACACGTTCGACGTGACGACGCACCCGCACCCCTTCGCCGGGTTTGCGGCGTTCATGGGTCTGGATGAGGGCAAGAACAAGCCGAACCTGGCGTTCAACCGCCTGTTCTCCAATTGGGAGTACAGCGAATTCCTGGAGAACACGGACCTCTCCAACTGCTACGTGTGGTACACGGGTCTTGATCTGAAGCCGGTCGATGCGTTGACGGTGAAAGCCATTGGCACGGTCTTCATGGCGGACAAGAACCGGAACACGGACGATGCGGGCGGCTGGGAACTGGGCGTGTATGCGGACTACAACTACACGGATGACCTGGTCTTCCGCGCGGGTGTTGCGCATGCCTGGATCGATGACAGCCTTCGCCGCGGCGATCGCATCACGAACAACGGGCTCTTCGGTTTCAACTCCGGCAAGAGTTCGAACCTCAATTACGTGTTTCTTGAGAGCGAGTTGAAGTTCTAGCGCTCTCCGGTCGAATATTCGAAGCCCCCGCACGGTGCTCGTGCGGGGGCTTTCGCTGTTCCGTATTTGCGGCGTGATTACATGAAGCGGCCGATGCGTTGTGCAACGTAGCCGACAATCTCCTGCATTCGATAGGTGCCTTCCTGGATCTGTTTCCGGGCACGCTCTATCGCCTCCCGCCGGACTTCTTCCGCGGCTTCCTTAGCGGCAATCCGCGCGGCGGCAGCGGCGGCGTCCGCGGCGGGGCTGATATCCACCGAGTCCGTAGACGGGATCTCGGCGGCACTGTCCCGCAGGCGTCCGGCGCTGGCGGCCGGAGGGGTGCCCCCGCCAACGACTTGGCCGACTCCCAGTGTGACTGTCATGCGGTGTCTCCGTCTTCGCTTGTGCTGCCTCCACATTATCGGCAGGCGGACGGCGCCGCTTTAATCGGGCGGCGGCACGACGCAGAATTTTCCCGCGCCTCGGCAAGCTTTTCTGCGGGGCACGGGGGGGCCTGGGTCTCCTGCCAAAGTTAAGGTCTTGTCCTAAAGGAGTTTATGGAGTTTGCCGATAATTGGAACGGCGCTTGCGTCTGCGGGGATGGCGAAGTGTGGTCCGGCAGCGTCTCCCCGTCGGGGGAGTGAAAGGAAACGGTTTTGGGAACCTTGTTTAGCGCCTTGGACATTGGCCAGGCGGGGCTGCTCGTCTCGCAGGTTCAGCTGGACGTGACCGGCCACAACATTGCCAATGTCAATAAGACGGGATACTCTCGGCAGCGGGCCGAGTTGACCACCCGGCTCCCCAATTTCAAGCCTTACGGCGCGCTCGGGCGAGGCCCTGCCATCCGCGACATTCAGCGTCTGCGCGATTCCTTTCTGGATACGATGTACCGGAGCGAGGTGGGGGGCCTGGGCCGGACGGAAGTGGCGGCGCAGTATTACACCCGGATTGAGGACGTTTTCCAGGAACCGACGGATCAGGGGTTCTCGAACCGCCTGGACAACTTCTTTGACGCGCTCAATGACTTCTCGAACAACGTGGAAGACTTGTCCGTCCGCACGGCGACGCTCGCGGAAACGGACGCACTGGCCACGGCGCTCAACGATATATGGGACCGGCTCAATACGCTTCGCAGCAACGCCAATGAAGAGGTGCGCAGCGAGGTGGCGGAGATCAACTCGCTGACGGAGCGCATTGCGTCCATGAACCAGGTCATCCGGGAAGCCGAGATGAGCGGGCAGGCCGCCAACGATCTCCGGGACGATCGGGACGTTCTGATCGACGAACTCTCCAAGCTTGTGAAAGTGACTTCTCGCGAGCGGAGCGATGGCCAG
Organism: Candidatus Hydrogenedentota bacterium; assembly: GCA_903837785.1. Lineage (GTDB taxonomy): Bacteria > Hydrogenedentota > Hydrogenedentia > Hydrogenedentales > CAILVY01 > CAILVY01. The sequence goes on along the minus strand of CAILVY010000179.1, from coordinate 39,856 downwards.
GTCGACGTGCTGGTTGGGGGCGCGGAACTGGTTTTCGGCTCCGAACGGCGTGAACTGAAGGTTTCCGTGAACAGCGCGCTGGACCCGGGGCGCCCGGACCTGCTCGAAGTGCGTTTTGTGGACAACGACCAGCCGGTGCTCATCACTGACGGCGAGTTGTACGGCGTGCTTCAAATCCGCGATGTGGAGCTGAAGAATCTGATTGGCCGATTGGATACAGTGGCCAGCACGTTGATACAAAATATCAACCGCATCCACAGCCAGGGGAACGGGCTCGAGGCCATCAATGTACCGCTTCAATCTACGAATGCGATCATCAGTCCCTTTGCGCCGCTCAACGCGGCCAACCTCCCCTTCACGGTTCAAACCGGCAGCTTCCAGGTCGTGGTGTATGACAGTACGGGTGCCATCGCCGAAACAATCACGGTTCCGGTGGACGGAAGCACTACTTTTCCCGCCGGCACAACGGGGGGCGATATCGAGGCAGCGATCGACGGAGCGGCCCATCTTTCGGCGCTCTTCGATCCTTCGGGCATCCTGACGATCACCCCGGAGGCAGGTTACTCGTTCTCGTTCGCGAACGACAGCTCGGGCGCCTTGACGGCCTTGGGCCTGAACGGCCTGTTCACCGGATACAACGCGCGGACTATTGCGCTGAGTTCGCACCTCGTGGGGCATCCGGAGTGGCTGAGTTCGGCGACCAGCCTGGACATGCTTGACACGGGCGACAACAGCGCCGCCCTGCAGTTGGCGGCTCTGCGGACGACAAATATCCTCGAGGGGAATACGCAGACCACCCAAGACTACTACGAATCCACGATTGTCCAGGTGGGCATCAACGCGCGGACGAACACGGCCAATCTGGATGTGCAACGTGCCTTTGTCAATGATTTCAGTTCGCGCCGGCAGGAAGTCTCCGGCGTGAATCTGGACGAGGAAGTGACCTCCCTCCTCCGCTTTCAACGCGCCTTCGAGGCGTCCGCGCGGATTATCACGGTTGCGGATCGGATGATGGAGACGCTGCTTAACGTGGTGGGCTAATGGCCGCCGGAGCCCCCGGGACGACGAGCGCGACGGCAACGATCGTCTGCATGTGCCTCGCTCAGCTTGCGGGTCCGGCGAGGATCCACTCGACGCAGTATTGTGTCCACTGCGCTTCATCGTTCAGTCCGGCATCGCGGCAAAAGCGGAGCAGCGCGCGATAACGCTCCACAATGTCAAATCCAACGCTGTGATGGAGCTTGCGCAGGCAGACCGGGCAGAGGTGGAGAGGTTGATCGTCGGATTCCTTAAGATGGTTGGAGCCGTTCATGAGGCAGCAGTAATAGATGCAGTGCTGCATGCCAAACATGTGGCCGGTCTCATGCAGCAGCACTTTGGCGGCGCGGAGCAGCCGGATCCGGGCATGCATGCTGCCACGCGCTTCGCCGTAGAACGCTGGGTCGTAGCGCGCCAGGCTGTAGACGCCAACCCGGTCGCTCAGCGAGGCTTGCCCAAAAACGAAATTCCAGGAAGGCTCCGGATAGAGATCTTCCATCGTGATCCCGAGCACGCAGAAGGCGTCGGAGGGAATATCCTGGAAGAGCAACTTGAGCAAGTCGCCCGTGAGTCGTTGAGGCTTTCCTGTGCCGGCATTTATGCGCGATGCCGCATCGCCCGGCTTCAATTCCCGCGCCGGAAGCAGCACCGTGTCCTTGCGAAAGAAGGCGGCGGCCACTTCGCGGAGCTGCCGCAGCAAGGGCGTGTCTGTGAGCCCGAATTCGCCCAGCGGCTGCAAGTAGATTACGTGGCGGACGCTGTCCGGCAGATTGGGGTTGGAGAAGATGAAGTCGGGGAAAGACTGTCCAGGCTCGGGGTGTTCCGCAAGCCAGTCTCCCGGATTGGGCGCGGGGATCGGCTCAAAGCAGGGCGTGGGGCTGAAGGCGCGCCGCATGAACTCAGGCAAGTCTTCGATATGTCCCACGGCTTCCGCCCGGGCGGCCGGCGCCGGAACGGCAAAGCCCGTGCCCGCCCCCCGGCAGACGCTGAAGAAACACGCAGTATGCCATAGCAGCGTGAACATGGCGTTGTCCTACCCGTGCTCCAATGGATTCAGGCAATGCTGACGTTTGCGTGCTCAAGGCTATTCGACGCGGAGGCCGATCGCACGCATGAGGTCGAGTGCATTGCTCTTCTGAACGATTCCCGGGCGCAGTTGATAGTCGAATACGAGCCGGTTGCCCTCCAGATGATCCTCAAAGTGAACGTTGACCGCGCGGCCGTCCATGCCGCCGGCGAGTTCCGTGATCGCGAGATCATGAGTCGTGATGATTCCGATAGCCCCTGCTTCGAGCAGGTTGCGCAGCACGGCCTGGGCGCCGATGCGCCGATCCCAGGAGTTCGTGCCGTGGAAAATCTCGTCCAGCAGAAAGAGGAGCGGCGCAGCGCCTTGTGCGAGGTCCATGAGCATGCGAATCCGCGTGATCTCGGCGTAGAAGCGCGAGACGCCTTCCTGCAGCGCATCGTGAACATTCAGCGTGGCTCCGATGTTCAGGGGCGAGAGGCTGAGCGCGTGGGCACGCACGGGGGCGCCCATGAGTGCGAGTACCACGTTTGTTCCGACCGTGCGGAGCAGAACGCTCTTGCCGGACATGTTCGAACCGCTGACGATGAGCAGACGCTGGCGCCCGTCCAGTGCCACATCGTTGCGGACGCAGCGGGCGGCCGGCAGGAGCGGATGGCCCAAGCCCTTCCCCACGAAGGCGGGTCCCTCGCCGGTGATTTCCGGAAAGGGATCGCCGGGATGCTCGTAGGCATAGGACGCGAGGGCGCACAAGGCTTCGAGCCGGCCCACGCCTTCGAGCCATTGTTCCACGGACGTGCCATGGGTGGCGCGCCATGCATCGATGGCCCGGGCGAAATGCAGACTCCACATCGATACTGCGCTTACTGGCTGGAACAAGAGGTTCAGACTGGCTTCCTGCAGGCGCAAGAGACGCCGGAGGTGTTCAATGTGTTCGGAGGCGGACCGTCCTTCTTCACGGAGGCTCTCTTGAATCTTCCGCAGATACGGGTCCTCAAAGCGTTCTCTTTCCAGGTGCGCCAGGACGTTCCCGACAACTTCCAGTTCACGGCTGGGCGCGGCGGCCGCGGCAATCACGGCCCGGATCTGGCGTGCGCTGAGCAGGTGCAGCACGGACAGCAGGACGAGTCCCGCCATGAACACAGCGATCGGCGCGCCGTACGCGAGGGCGCAGCCCGAGAGCAGCACCCAGCCAGAAGCCGCATAGGCCGCAAGCCCCAGCCAGCGATTGCCGAAGACGGGTGGAGCGGCGGCCCACGCTGCAATTCGCTCGGGCATCACCCCCGCGTTCAAGTGATGTCCGTAGTCCGCCAACGCTTCACGAAGATCGACGCGCGGGCGCAGTTCCTCGACCGCGGCCTGCCGTGCGCGCACCTCTTCCGGTGCGGCGGGGCGGCATAGCCAGTCCGCGAGCATTTTCCCGCCGGACCGGGTCTGCATCGTGCACAGGAGCTGAAACAGGGAGTCTGGCCCGAAGAGGTCGAGGTCGGCGGCATACGGATGATCGCCTCGGGCAAACTCCAAGCCGTCCCACCCGGCGCCCATCCAGCGATCCTCGATGCGCGCGACGCCCCGTTCGTAGTAAGCGATGCCGCGCTTCACCCGTGCCACGGCCTGCAAGACGCGGTCGTGCACCACGACGAGCACGAGGAACGCCGCAAAGGGAAGGAGGACCCAGAGGAGAGCGAGTGCGCTGATCTTCAGCGTAATCCATGTCAACACGGCCCCGAACACGAAGACCGCCAAGCGCGCGTTGGCAATCCGGGACTCCCAACGCTCCAGTCTGGCCAAGGCGCATTTCCGCGCTTCCAGGCGCTGTTGATACTCCTCGATGGGCTGTGTCACAGAGGCCTCCGCCGGACTCCCGGGAGACCCTGGCCGGGCCAGGGTCATGGCACAGACTACGGAGCTTTCGTGAAGAATGCAAGGGCGGAGGCGCGCCGTGTTCCTCTCACCCGTGTGGTATGATGACGTGCGTGAAGCGAACGGAGGGTCTATGAGCGAAGCCCCTGGCGAGACGAACGCGGCACAGGCCGCGCCTGTTCGAATCGCGCTGCGGCCCCTTCAAGGCAGTGCCGCCGAGCCGTGGAGTGTGGCGCTTGAATCCGATCTGCTCTGGCTGCATGCGCCGGACGGGCGCGTGGTCATGATGCTGGCGCGGGAGGATGCCGCGAGGCATCTCCGCTTTGACTGGAACGTGCCCCGGGGGCGGGTCGTGTCTTTCGTCGTCGTGGAAGGCTTGAAGGCCCACCGGTTCCGTTGCGGCCGCCGTGAGTTGGGGGTGCTGCTCGACTGGCTGCCGCAGAAGCCGCGCGAAGCGATGGAACGCGAAGTGCGCCTCTACGGCGCGGCGATTGTCCTCACGGGCGTATTGCAGATCTCGTTGCCGGAGTACTTCCCCGGGCTCTGGGGCCTGGCTTTTGTGTTGTTGGGGCTTGCGGCGATGTTCTATGCCAAACGCCCAATGTACGCGGCCAACAGCCTGTTGATGCTCGCCGCGGGCGGCGTGCTCTTGTTCTCACGGCGTCACGTGCACGCGGCCGCCGGCCTTCAGGTCGACTTAAAGCAGGTGCTGCCCACGGGGCTTGGCAGCGTGTTGTTGATGTGGGGGGTGCAGCAATTCGCGCTGCTCGGGGCGAATCACCGCTTGCGCGTTGCGCGTCTGCGGGGCGCCGAGTCTCTGCTGGGAGAGCGCTCCCCGTCTCCAGCGGTGAAACGCGTCCGCTGGGCGGTCATGATCCTGGCCGCGCTGCTTGTGGGCCAGGTGCTGGGCCTGTTTCTTCAACGCTACGTGGGAACCAGCGCTCCAATCCTCCGCGATTGGGTGCTCTGCCTCACCCTGGCGGGGGTGGCGCTGGGCGCGGTGGGGGTGTTGCGCTGGCGCGAAGAGGCGGCGTATCTGGAGGCGCGCATTGCGGGACAGTTCGCCGTGGTGCTGGGGGTGCTGTATTGCGCGGGGTTGTTTAACGTGCCCATCGAGAACAGCCTGCCCTTCCCGCCCGACATACTGTGGATTGGCCTGTTCTCCTTGCGCCAGCCGTATGTGTGGCTGCCTTTGATCGGGCTGGTGCTGCTCTTCAACCGCTGGTTCGGGAGGGCGGTGGAGAAGGAATTGGAGGGTGCGCGCGAGCAGCGCGAATTTTAACTTGGCAATTCCCTGCGCAGCCTCATATAATATGGCCTCTGAGCGTCTTGTCAGGAAGCGGAACGCGATTCGTTGGAGGGAGAAATCATGGCGAAGAAGACTGTCAATGTGGCAATGATTGGCGCCCAGTTCATGGGCAAAACGCACAGCAACGCCTGGCGGAAGGTTGGGATGTTCTTCGATCTTCCCGTCCAGCCCGTCATGAAGGTGATGTGCGGCAAGTTCCCCGAAGAACTGGCGACGGCCGAAAAATGGGGTTGGGAAGAGACTTCCCTTGACTGGGAGAAAGTCATTGCCCGGCCGGACATCGACATCGTGGACGTGTGCACGCCCAATTTCCTGCACCCGATCATCTCGATTGCCGCGGCGAAGGCGGGCAAGCACGTGATCTGCGAGAAGCCGCTTGCGAACACGCTCAAGGAAGCCAACGCGATGCTGGGGGCGGTCAACAAGGCGGGCATCAAGCACATGTGCGGTTTTTCGTACCGTTTTGCGCCCGCGGTGCAGACGATCAAGCGCATGATTGCGAAAGGGGAGTTGGGGCGCATCTATCACTTCCGGGCCGCGTATCAGCAGGACTGGATCGTGGACCCGGACTTCCCGATGGTTTGGCGCCTGAAGAAGAAGCACACGGGCTCCGGCGCGCTGGGCGATATCGGCGCGCACATCACCGACCTCTGCCAATTCCTCGTGGGCCCCATCTCCGAAGTGGTCGGCTCGATGAAAACGTTCATCAAGGAACGCCGCGTCACGGACAGCGACACGGGCATCACCGCGAGCGCGAAGAAGCAGAAGTCTGTGAAGATGGACACTGTGGACGTGGACGACGCGGCGGTCTACCTGGCGCACGTGCAGGGCGCGGACACGCTGTGCACGTTTGAAGCCACCCGCTTCGCCCCCGGCCGGCGCAATTTCAATTCGATTGAGATCTACGGCAGCGAAGGTTCGGTACTGTGGAACCAGGAAGACATGAACTTCTTCCAGTATTTCAGCCGCAAGGATCCCGCGACGCTGCAGGGATTCCGCCGCATCCACGCGACGGACGGCGCGCATCCCTACGCCTCGAACTGGTGGCCGACGGGGCATATCATCGGCTATGAGCACCTCTTCGTGCACGAGATGTACGAGTTCCTGTCCTGCCTGGACAAGAAGACGGCGTCCTACTCGACCTTTGCGGATGCGGTGGCCTGCCAGCGCGTGCTCGAAGCGGTCGAAAAGTCGACGACGTCGCGGAAGTGGACAAAAGTGTAAGCAAGCGAATCAACGCGGAGGGAAGAAGAGATGAAGCTCGGACTATTGACAGTCATGTTCGGCCCGAAGCCGCTGAAAGACGTGTTGGAGATTATCCGGCCCCTTGGGCTGGAGACTGTGGAACTCGGCACGGGCAATTACCCCGGCGGCGCGCATGCGCCCGTGAAAGAACTGCTCGCGTCCAAGCCGAAGCGCGAGGAATTGAAGGCGATGCTGAAGGGCGAAGGCCTGAGCATCAGCGCCCTGAGCTGCCACGGCAACTGCCTGCATCCGGACAAGGCGTTTGCGAAGGCGAATCAGGAAGTGCAGACGGACACCATTAAGCTCGCCAAAGAGCTTGGCGTGAAGACCGTCATCGATTTCTCGGGTTGCCCCGGAAGCGACGAGAAGTCCACAAAACCGAACTGGGTGACCTGCGCATGGCCGCCGGATTATCTGGACGTCTTGAACTGGCAGTGGGACAAAGTGGTCATTCCGTATTGGAAGAAGCAGGCGAAGTTCGCGAAAGACAACGGCGTGAATGTAGCGTTCGAGATGCATCCGGGCTTCGTGGTGTACAACACGGAAACCCTGCTGAAGCTGCGCAAGGAATGCGGCGCGAACCTGGGCGCGAACTTCGATCCCAGCCATCTTTTCTGGCAGGGCATGGAGCCCTGCGAATCGGTCAAGGCGCTGGGGAAAGCCATTTTCCACGTGCATGCGAAGGATTCGAAGGTCGACGCGGGCAATACGGCGCTGAACGGCGTGCTCGACACGAAGCACTACGGCGACGAACTGCACCGCTCCTGGATCTTCCGGACCTGCGGCTACGGCCACAGCCTCGAGTGGTGGAAGACCTTCTTCTCGACGCTGCATCTCGTCGGCTATGACGGCGCGATCAGCATCGAGCACGAAGACAGCCTCATGTCGAGCTGGGAAGGCCTGTCCAAAGCGGTTCAGTTCCTGAAGCAGGCGATCATCGTCGAAAAACCGACCGCGATGACCTGGGCATAAGCCCCGCACCGCGGCGCGGCACTGACCATCCGGGGAAGGCCCTTGCAGGAGGGCCTTCCCCGAAGTGTTTCCCCGGGGGTTACTTTGCGGGGGGGACCGTCTTGTCGGCCAGGAGCTTGATGAAAACGCCGCCGATCACCGGACGCGCCTGGAACCCGACCTTCTTGGCCTCGACGGTGTCGTACCAGTCCGAGAGCGGCACGCGATCGGGGGTCTCATTCATGAAGAGGAGGATGGGCGCGACGAGCGCCTGAAAATCCGCGGAGTTGTCCGCCAGCGTGGCAATCCAGACAGTCCAGTCGAGTTTCGTGTAGGTCGCGCGGTTATCCAGGGGAAGTCCATACCTGTTCGGCAGCTTCTTGTAGAACTCGATTTCCTTCTTCATGATTTCTTTGGGGAAGAGGTTCAGCCCCAGCATGGCATCCCACACGAGATTGTATTTCTGGCTCCACGTTCCTGGTTTGTCGAACGCGAGCCGGAAGTGGTCGCCGTCATCGGCCATCTGCGCCCACTTCCCGGCGAAGTCCTCGGCGATGCTTCGGAAGGCCGCGGCGTCGTCCTTCTTCCCGGCCATGTCGCAGAGGAGGGCATAGGCGCCGAGGGCCGAAATGGCCTTGGCGGAGAGATTGACATTGTGGGCGAGGTGGCCCGTGAAATCATCGGTGCAGAGCTGATTCTCAGGGTCCAGTCCCTTCGCCTTGAGGTAATTCGCCCATTTCGTCAGCAGTCCCCAGTACTTTTCGGCGTAGCGCGTGTTGCCTTCGATCTTGGCCAGCGCCGCCGTCAGCAGGATCATGTTCCCGGACTCCTCGACTTGCATCTGGTTCTTCTCGGTCTTTTCACCGCCGCCGTAGACCTGGCCGTTGGCCTTGGGATAAGTGCCGAGGTCATGCGGCGCGAACGGGAAGCGCCAGCGGGGCGATGCGGCATATTCCATGACCGGCGTCAGCATGGCGCGCGCGAGGGCGGGACTGTACAGCAGGAAGACCGGGGCCATCGGGTAGATCACATCAACGGTCGCGATGCATCCATTGCTGAAGCATTCTTTCGGGAAGAGCATCGGCTGTCCCGCGGGCCCCGCCGCAAGCTTGTTGCCCGCTATCGCCTGGCGATAGGCGAGCGCGCACAACTGCGAGTACGCCTCGCCGCCGCTGCGCGTGGCGTCGTCCATCATCTGTTTGTCGAACGCGGCGCATTTCTCCAGCAACGGCGCATACTCGGCCTCCGCCTGTTCAATCATCCTGCGCGCGGTCATCTCGGGATCGCGGCGCCACCACGCGCGCAGACGCTTGTTGAAGTATTCGATGGCGTAAAGGTCGTCGTAGGCCACGATGAGGTGGCGCGTGAGGGGCTGCGTTTCGACATTGCCGAGATCGAAGAGTGCGGCGAGCACGGGCCAGCGATCCTCGGCGGCGCGCGGCATGTCCGTATCGTCGTGCTCGGGAAGCAGTCCCTTCTCGCTGAATCCGCCGCGCGTGTCCTTGTCCGAGCCGATGGCAGTTGCCGCCGGGGCGCCCTTTGGAACGGCAAGCATCAGATAGCCCCAGTCGATGCGGCGATCATCGCCCGCGCGGCCGAGGATGTCCTGCTCGGCCGCGCCCATGCACATTACGTCGAGTCCCTGGGCCTCCATCCGGTTCCACTTCACCTTCTGATCGGTCTTGTTCACGCACCACTCGCCCGAGGCGTCGAAATAGATCTGGACGGAATGCGGCTTGCCGTCGCTCGCCACTGCGCTGAATGTGACATACGACGCGGGGCGCGACAGGATGTCGAGGTCGTCCGGGAGCAGGGGAGAGGTAAACGTGACGGCCAGGTCAACGCCCGCGCAGGCGAAGGTGTATACGCTCTGTGTCGGGGTCACGCTGAGCGACTTCTGTTCGACTGTGTTGACGACGGCATTGGGTCCGCCCATGAAGCGGAGGGCCTGGCCGTCGACGCGGATAATCCCGCACATCGCTTGGTTGCGGCCGGTCCAGTGCTTCGGCCAATCGTCATACAGGCGATCGTTCACGGACCAGCAACTCATGTACGGGTCGTGGGTGATCAGGGGCGTGGCCGGGGGGCGCAGGGCATCGCCCCGCGCGCACAGCGGCAAACAGATCATCAGACTCAGCCCAAGCAGCATTCGGCCGGCATTCATGGTTCGCATTCTCCCTCGTTGGTTGACTTCCGCCGGGAGACATTGTACGGCAGGCCGGAGCTGCATTTCCTCATTCTGGACGGACGGGGAGGAGCAGCACGCTGGGGTGGGTCTTGTCCATGTGGACGCGGTTGTGGGCCACCCGGAGTTCCTGGCCTTCCGGATGATCCGCGCCCGTATTGGCGTTGACTTCGAAGCGGGGATAGTTGCTGCTGGAGACGTGGAGGCCGATGCGGTGTCCGGTGTTGAACACCCAACTGATGCTCTGCAGATCGATTTCGAGCGAAACGGTCTCGTCCGGGCTCGTCAAGAGCGGCAGGGGGCGTTCGAGACTCTCGCGGAGCTTCACCCGGCGGACACTGTCGGTCATGAGGATCTCGCGGCCGTCTCCTTCGGGATAGATGTCGAGCAACTTCGCGGTGAAATCCGTGTCCGGCGCATCGGTAGAGACGAAGAGCTTTGCTGTGACCCGGCCGGTGATTTCGAGCGGCGCTTTCAAGGGAGGGGTGGCGAATTTCAGGAGATCCTGCCGGGTGACGCTGTACTTGCGCTGATCCCACGGGCCGCGCGGCACGTCAAAGAACAGGTTTGCGCCGCCCCAGGTGAGGTAGGGGTCCTTCGGGTCGAACGTAAATCCCAAGGAGGCTTGAGCCTTGTCCGGTCCTTCGCTTGACAGCGTTCCGTCGTCGAGCAGGAAGTAGGGGGTGTCCTGCATGTCAAAGGGCGGCCAGCGGTCCGCCGTGCGCCATTCGTTTCCCGGGGCCCGCGGGTCGGAGTCATCGCCCAGCGTGTAGTACGTGACTTTGGCGTAACGTTTGAGCGGTTCGGGATCTCCTCTCAGGTGACTCGCAATGAAGGCTTCGCGCAGCCCCGCGGCGGGGAATCCGACCCGGCGGTTCTTGATGCGATAATCGGGGCACTTGTAATGGGCGTGGGTGCGCGGCTCGATGATCAGGAAGTTGTTGCCCTTTGCGCCGGGACCGCCGTTCATTTCCCGGCTGACGAAGGCGTTGATGGTTCCCTGCTGGAAGATGTCGAACCAACCGGCGGTGAAGACCGCTGGCGCGGTGATATCCGGCGCTCGCGCCGCAATATCATAGAAGCGCCAGAAATCGTCGAAGAAAGGATGGCTCTTGTAGAAGGGAATGATGTGTGCATGTCCGATGGCGGTGAGCCAACCTTCCATCAGGTTCTTCCTCAACACGCCGCCCTGATAGCAGGAGTCGAGGTAGAAATTCGAGGGCGCGACCTGAACCAGTTGGGCCGAGATGTCCTGGGTTGTAGGCGCAAGCAGGAGGCTGGCCATGCCCAGGGCCGAGGTGCCCGCGGTCGCGATCTTGCCGTTGCACCAGGGTTGCTCCTTGAGCCAGGCGACCATCTGCGCGCCGTCCATCTGCCCTGGACGCCATGTGTCCGTATAGAAGATGTGTTTCTCGCCTTCGCTGACCCCCGTTCCGCGCACGTCCTGGACAACCATCGCGCAATCATCAAAGAAATAGCCGTCGTGGACGGCCTGCAGGCGTCCGTAGGTGCATCGAATCAACACAACGGGCCAGGGGGCGCTGCCCTCGGCAGGCAGATAGACGTCCGTGGACAGCTTGACGCCGTCTTGCATGGGCACTTCGACGTAGAATGCCGGCTTCGGATCACGCGTTTTCGCATACGCCGTCACGGCTGTCAGACAGACCAGACAGACGAAGACGTTGTACGAAATGCGCCGCATGTCTGCAATCTCCTGCTCCGTGGCCACGCTCCAGCACCGGGCAAGTATCGTATTTTCCAGTGACGCTGCGCAAGGTTGGCGCGTTTGCGCGCGCGCCGGAGCGTTGATTCCTCTCACGCCTTCTGCTATAGGGAAAAGACGACAAGAGGGCAGCATTCATGAACCGGCGTGATTTCATGCGGCGGACGGCGGGCGGCGCGGCGATGGGCCTGCCCCTGGCGGAAGCCGCGCAGGCCCAGGCGCCCTCGGGCCCCGAGACACAATCGCTGACGCCGTTGGATCTCAAGACACTGCCCGTCTTCTGCGCCCATGAGCATTGGGGCAGCATCGATTCGATCGGCACTTCCGAGGAGGGGTATCGCGCCGACACGGAGGCCGGAGCGCTGCCTTCGCGGGAAACAAGTGTTTGGGACCTGGTGCTCGACCCGTACTTCGGCGGGTTTCTGCGCGCGGCCGGCGCCGATCCCCTGGCCTTGGCGCGCGCGGCGGGCGCCAAGGATTTCCTCGTGTGGTGGCAGCGCGCGCCCGAATCCGCGCTTTCCGGCATGCGTCCGCATCTCGAAGCGCAGGCGCTGACCGGCGCCTTTCAGTGCATCCGCCGCGGCATTCAGCAGTTGTATGGGGCAGACATTGGGACGTTTGAATTGGAGGCGTGGCGTCGCGCGGATGCGTCCGTGTCCAAAGCGTACGCCGATGTGCATGCGTGGTACCGCGCGGCGATGGAGCAAACCCACCTGAGCGAGGTGGTGCGCCCGGTTCATCCGGAGTTCTATGTCCGGAAAGGGTCGGATGCCTCCGCCCGGGCGGAGCTGGCGTTCACGCACAGCATCCTGCGCATCGATCCCTTGCTTCATCTTGAAGCGCGGCATTGTCCGCGCCGGGAAGGGCTGGCGGCAATGGTGGGCGTCGAGCCGCGCGATGCCCGAAGCTGGCGTGCGTTCCTCGACAAGCTGTTCAATCTTGCCGCCGCAAACGGAAGCGTCGGCATCAAGCAGCTTCAGGCGTATGGCCGTTCCCTGGATTTCGCCGTCCGTTCCGAGGCCGAAATCCGCTGGCGCGGCGCGTTGACGCGCGAACAGACAATCGCCTTGCAGGACTGGATTGTGCACGAGTGCTGCAAGCAGGCCCACGAACGCGGCTGGGCGCATCAGGTCCATGTGGGGACGCACAACCTCGAACAGTCGTCGCCGCTGCCGCTCGGCGCCCTGGCGGAACGCTATCCGAAGATGAACATCGTGATGCTGCATTGCTGGCCGTTTCTTTCCGAATCCGGCTGGCTCGCCAAGCGGCATCCCAACGTCTACATCGACACGTGCTGGCAAGCCGTGTTGAACCCGGCCTTCTATCGGCGTTCACTTGCGGAGTGGCTTGGCTATGTGCCGGCGCACAAGATCATGTGCTCGCAGGATGCCACGAGTGTCGAGATGGCCGCTGGCTCGTCGTTGTTTGTGCGCGAGATTCTGGGCGAATCGCTGAGATTCCATGGGGACGGCTTGCTTGGAGAGGCCGAAGTGATGGGCATCGCCCAGCGCCTGCTACACAACAACGCCGTGCGGCTCTATCGCGTGGGAACGGAAGCATAGTCCCGCCCAACGGGAGGCAGTCTCCGCACGAACGGACGCCGTCCCGCGATTTCACCGCGGCGCTGCACGATTATTCCGGCGGCGTGTTCTCGAAGCCTTCCACGATGAACGATTGGCCGTTCGTGTAGATCGAGTTCTCGATGTAGAACGCGTCGAAGAGGGGCGTGCCTTCGTCGGGCACGGCGCTGAAATCGAAGCGGAGCATCGGGCCGAAAGAGGCGAAGTCCAGCGGGCCGTACTGTGTCTCCAGTTCGATCCATTTTCCGCCGTGCGCGGGATCGTCCACCACGTTCATCGCCCAGCCGTCCATGATGCCGTCATTCGCGGCTTCGACTGTGCTCACTGTGTAGTCCAGCGAAGTGCCTACAAAGAGGTTGATGGAACGGATAAAGCGCGGCACATACTCGGCGCGCAGGAATGCCGTGGCGGTGCCATCGCCGGATGAAGCCACTACGCGGAGCCGCCCTTCGAGGGCCTGTTCGGGCGAGTCGGCGTGTTCCGTGGCCACGAAGGCCTGTGTTGCAGCATAGCTGGCGGAATTCTGGCCCAGCGTAATCACGAAGGACGGAAACACGGGCACGTTGTTGCGGCGCAGCGAGGCCCAGCGCAAGGAGTACTGGGCGCCCAGATTCTGCACAATGTGCTGGAAGGCATCCTGGAGTTCACCCAGAGAACCCGCCGGGAAATAGGCGCCCTCCGTCCGGGTGGCCATGTCCCGCAACGCGTTCTCGTTCACATTCTCGCCGAACGCGACCGCGTACAGATGCGCGTCACGCTGGCGCACCGCGTCCACCGCCTGATTTCGGCTGTGGACGCTCGAAGTATCGTTGCCATCAGAGAAGAGGATGATGTACCGGGCCTCGTTCAAGGCTTTCCCCTGCTCGAAGGTTTCCGCCGTGTCCAGCACGGCGTCCCATGTGCGCGAGCCGGAGTAGAAGCCATGCACGTACGTATCCTGGATGGAGGCGATGCGTTCCTGAAGCGCGGTCCGATCGACGGTGAATTCGGAAACCCGGGCGGGGGGGAGGTCATCGCGGTGGAATTCCGTCACGCCAACCAGGGCGTCCTCGTTCAGGGCGGGCAAGAGCACGCCCGTTGCGGCCTCTTCCATGGCCGCGGTGGCGCCGTGCACGGCCTGCATGCTCGCGGTGTAATCGAGCACAAGATGGACTTTCAACTGTCGTGCGGCGCCGCGCCGGAGGTGCACGCCTGTTTCCTCGCCGGCCACGAGATCGTTTTCGCGCGCGGTCACGGCGAACTGGGCCGGTTCCGCCACGACAGCATCGCCGGCCTCGTTTTCGAGCACAAAACTGAAGTCGATGAGGTAGGGTTCTTCATATCTCACCACGGGATTCACGATGTTCAGCGGCCCCCGCTGGCCGGTATCGGGCTGAATGACATGCACCGCGATGTTCACCGTTACGACGTTCTTGGCCTTCAGCGCAATCGAGCCGTCATATTCGCCCGGCGCCAAGAGATTCCGGTTGATCGAGACGTCGAGCGCCTGCTTGTTGAATACGCCCGATCCGCTGGGCGGAGGGCAGGTCAAGGTTTCGGCGTTGGCCACGATCCACGGGGCGCTCGGGACGGCGGTCACCGCGATGGTTCCCGCGGCCAGGTTGCTGTTCCACACGTCGATCGTGATGGGCCGTTCGTTCAGCGCGAAGTCAAGGCTCTTGTTTGAGACGGCAATGGCATTTTTCGCCGGCGTGCAGCCGGGCAGGCATGCCAGCCCCAGCAGCACGACACACACCGCAATAGCCACTTCCCGCATGTGCATGACCCAATCCTCCTCGACTCAGAAACACCCAGGCAGGAACATTTCATCCAGCATGGACCTCTTTCGGCGGGTGTGTCAACCTGACAACCTCGAGAGAAGAAGACCGCCGATCCCTGAACGCGGTGTCAGGGACCGGCGCGGTGAATCGCAATGCGCATCAGGGCGTGCGCCACCGGCGTCGCGCCCTCCAAAGGGTCTACTTCTTGGCTGGAGCGGGGGCCGCTGCCGGGGCCGCAGGCGTTGCCGCGGGAGCCGGGGCCGCTGCCGGGGCGGCTGCGGGGGCGGCGGGTGCTGCCGCAGGTGCGCCGGATTCCGTGATACTCGTCATGTGGAGCCGGCGATTGTTGATCATCGTGCCTTTGACTACGACGTCTTTTCCGACATACGCCCCGAGATTCGAGCCCTTCTTGCCCTTGACGATGATATTCTTGCCCTTGAGCACTTCGACAATCTTGCCGTTTTCACGCTTCACTTCTCTCACGGTGAGTTCGAAGGTCTTCGTCGTCTTTCCCTTCTTGCCAGTGGCTTCCTTGACGCTCAACTTGCCGGCCGCATCGCATCGGAACTCACTCTTTGGCTTCTTCGGCGCCGGCTTTGCGGCGGCCGAATCGGTCTTTGCAGGGGCGGCTGCGGGTGCATCGGCCGCGGAAGCCGCCGCGCTGTACCCGAATGCAGATGCCATCAGCGCCAGCGTCAATATGCCATGCCACAAACTCTTCATGTTCCTCTTCCTTTCCGCTAGTTGTTCGCTCTTTGCCGTTCTCATCCTTCCGGCGGCGCCGCCGCGCTACGCAGCGCGCACCCCCGGCGACTTCTCGCACGCCATTATAAACCCAAGCTCCCCTGGAAAGTTCCCTCCGAACCCTGTGAAATCGGTTGGCTTTGTCCAACTTCGCATATTATAATGGCGGCAACAGAAGGTGGAAATGTACCCACCCATGCGCGATGGAGGACACCAGCCATGAAGAAGAGCAAGCCCACGTTGGCGAAAGCGGCGAAGAAGGCGGTGACCCGGGGAGCGAACAAGGTGAAGAAGGAAGTTTCCGACCGGACCGAGGAAGCGCGCGCCCGTGCGCGGCGCCAGGCCCTGAAGACCGCCCAGAGCGCGGTAAAGCTGCAGCAGCAAGCCTTTGACAAGGCATTCAAATTGATTGCCCAGGTCCAGAACCGTTCAGAGAAGGTGATCAAGCAGAATGTTGACGGCGCGGACTGGCTGCCGAAAGAGGGCAAGGCCATCGTGGATGAATGGGTCAAGGCCCTGCACGGCGGCCGTGCGCGGTTTCAGGAAACCGTGGACAAGAGCTTTGGCCTCGTGAATCAGTTTCTGACCCGGGTGGAGGCCGAGCCCGCCCCGAAGGCCCCGGCGAAGAAAGCGCCCGCCAAGAAGAAGAAAGCGGCAAAGAAAGCATAACGCGGATTCCCCGGCGCGCGCCGCCGGAACAATGATGGTTGGAGCAGGTGGATATGCTGCGTTTTCCGAGGTGCATCGTGGTGCTGCTGGCATGTGTGCTGGCGGCGGGTGTGGCGCATGCCCAGTGGACCTGGACGCCCCAGACCAAGCGCTTCACGCGTATGAAGAAGCTGCCCAAGGAGACGCCGGAACTCCAGATCGAGTTCGCCCGCGGGCTCATGATGCAGGGCGACCTCCGCAAAGCGTGGGACGAGACAAGCAAGTTCAACGACTTCTACGGCGACAGCGATATGGCCGATCAGAACCAGTTTCTGCGCGGCGAAATCCGCATGAAGCAGCGCAAGTGGAAGGACGCCTCGAAGGAGTTTCAGCACCTCCTGACCACGTATCCCGAAACGGCCTTGTACAACGACGCGATCAAGAAGCAGTATGAGATTGGCGACTTTCTCTACGAACGCGGCTTGAAGAAGGTGAAGCACTGGTGGAACCCGCTGCGCAAGCGCATGCTCCGGCGGGCCACTGAAACTTACGCCATGGTGATCCAGAACCAGCCGTTCACGCCTGCGGCCGCCGAGGCCCAGTTCAAGGTCGGCCTTTGCCATGAGGCCTCGAAGGAATATACGGAAGCCTGTTTCGAATACCGCCGCGTCCTCGAAGATTACAAGGATTCGGACTGGGTGGACAAGGCCTGCTTCGGCCTGGCCACCTGCTACTACAAGGGTTCTTTGCCGGCCCCGTATGATCAGACGCCGAGCGAACTGGCGGTCCGCGCCATCGATGATTTCATCGACCGCTATCCGGACGACGCCCGTGTGGCCGACTTGAAGCAGAAACGGCAGGAGATGCGGGACAAGACCGCCACCCAGCGGCTGCAAACCGCCCGATTCCACGAGAAGCGCCGCGAATTCGAGTCCGCACGGATCTACTATCAACTCCTCGTGGATCAATACGCGGACACCGCGTCGTTCAAGCCGGCACAGGCCTGGCTTGCCGCGCATCCCAAGAACGAAACGAAGGCCCGCGCCGAGATTACGAAACTCCGGGAGCTGCAATGAGACACAACCGCTTCATACTTGCCCTGGCGGCCCTGAGCGCCCTGTGCCTGGCGGGGTGCGGCTACACAACCAAGAGTTCGCTCGACCCCAAATACCGGACGATCGCGGTCTCGCCGTTCTATGACGAGAGCCGGGAGTACGATCTCCAGGCGCCGCTCACGAACGCCGTCATCCGGAAATTCCTGCATGACGGCCGGCTCGACGTGGTGACGGAGAAAGACGCCGACCTGATCCTTGAAGGGAAGATTCTCAACTACAAGCTCAAGGGGCTCACGTATCAGAAGGACGAGACGACGCAGTTCATCGTCGTCATCACGGCCGCGGTGCGCCTGCGCGAAGTGCAGAGCGGGACCACGCTGTGGGAAGAGCCTGTCGTGGCCGGAGAAACCACGTATTACACGCGCGCCGCCGGACAATCCTCGGACCGGCTCCGCGGCAACGCGGAAACCTTCCTGCCCACGGTTCGCTCCTTCGCGAGCGAAGAAGAGAACCGGGCCGCGTCTGAAGCCCTGGAACAACTCGCCTCGGACATTTTCTACCGCGTCGTCGAACCCTGGTGATTCCATGCACGTCCGGGAACTCCACGACCTGATCGGCAAGTCCCCGCTGCCGCCGGTGCTCCTGTTTTGTCCCGGCACCGCGCCCAGAAAGAAGGACCCCTCCTGGGAACCGCTGTTGGCGGACCGGGCGATCAAGCGCCTCACGGACACGTATGTTCCCGAGGGGCTCGGCGATCTCGTCTACAGCGTCTTCTATGCGGACGAAACGTCCATCGAGGACATCATCCTCGAAGCGAAGACCCTGCCCTTTCTCGCCGAGCGCCGCGTGGTGCTCGTGCGCAATGCCGAGAAATACAACGCCATGTCCGGCGAACGCGGTTCGCCGCTCAAGGCACTGCTCGACTACGTGGACTCCGGCTGCGATTCCGCCCTGCTCATGCTTGTCGCCACACAGATCGACAAGCGCAAGAAGTTCTACAAAGCCTGCGAGAAGGCCGGCGGCGTAGTGGAATGCCCGCAACTGGACGATGCGGGGCTGGAGCGCTGGGTGCGCACGGAGGTCGAGGCCCGCGGCAAGCGAATAGAAGACGAGGCCGTGGGGGAGATCGCCCGCCGCTCCGGAAACCGCCTGAGCGACATCTGCAACGCCGTCAATCTGGTTTCGAGCTACGTCGGCTCCGAGCAGCTTATCCGGGTGCGCGACATCGTTGCGGCGTGCGCCGACGTGGCCGAGGAGTCCGTGTGGGCGCTTACGGACGCGATTGCGGCCTCCGACACGGAAAAGGCGCTGCGTTCGCTCCGGCAACTCACGGACTACGGCAAAGCGCCTGACGAGATCATGGGGCTCATCAACTGGCTGCTCGAAACCGCGTATCAGGCCAGCCCCGAAACCAAACTCAGCGTCAAGAGCCGTTTCGTCGAGAACAAAGTGCTGCCGCTGGCCAAGAAGCTCGGCCTCGCCAAGCTGAAGGCCGCATTTGCCCTGTGCACTGACACGCACTTCCTCATGCGGAGCACGGGCGTGGACAAAGACCTCGCCCTCGAGATGCTCGTCATCAAGCTCGCCTCCGTCAAGCGCCCCGCGACCGCCGTGCGGCGATAGCCGTAGCCCCAATCCGCGTGCGTGGCGCCGCCGCGGTCTTCCTACGCTTCCAGGAGGGAACGGCAGACCTTCTCGTAGCCTATGTTGTTGGGCAGGGCGCTCAACTTCTGATGGGCTGACTCAAGATTGAGGTAGACGTTTACGCCCAGGTCCCACAGGTGAAGGGCGCCGTTCTCGATGTTGAGCCCGCCGGAGTGCTGCGGGGCAAAGATGAACCCGTGGGCGCCGCAGAAGCGGAATCCGCAGCCCAAGCGGCTCAGTTCCATTCGGAGGGCGTCCATGTCCAACTTCCCATTGCCATTGACGGCCACCGGCATCTTGATGTCCTCCCCGCTACCTTGGAACCCGAGTCTGAACCGGAAACGAGTTTAGACCTCGCTCCAGAGCGTGTCAAGCCCTTTTTCGGGTACGAGGACAGCGCGCGAACTGTCACGCAATAATCGTACGTTGCGGTATCTTTTTGACAGGCTCTTCGCCGAAAAGCTACCTTGATGTACGGACTGATGGGGTGTTTTTGCCTCCGCGCCACCCCCTGCGGTGAAAGAACATGGTACAATTTTGACATCGTACCCGGGCAGGGTCTATGATGCGGCGCGTTGGCTGCGGCACCGCAACTCCGGTTCGCCCGCCCTGAATGCGCTGAAGTCCAGGCGGGCAACCGCGACCTGAAACGAGAATTTCTAGTTTCCAGCGAACGAGTGAGAAGGTCCAATGAGCGAGTCCCACGAACCCGGCATCTCTGTATACATCTGCCATCACTGCATTCCCGAGGGAACGCGATTTCCGCGCCAGTGGACCCAGGACGGGGTGCATGTTCGTGTGCGCGCGTTGCCGTGCAGCGGGAAGACGGATGCGCAGTACATGTTTCACGCCATGGAGTCGGGCGCGCGCGGCCTGCTTGTAGTGACGTGCCCGAAGGGCGAATGTCATCTCGCCCAGGGCAACTACCGGGCGGAAATTCGGGTGGGCACGGTTCAACGGCTCCTGTCGGAGATTGGCATGGAGCCGGAACGGGCGGTGCTGCTGCACTGCGGACGGGGCGATGACCTCCAGGGACTCGTGCGCGAAGCAGTGGGCCGGATTTGCGCCCTGGGCGAAAGCCCCATCTGCACGGCGGGCTGAAGCCCTCGCCCGGGCTCCGGCGCGAAACACAATCGAAGAGACAGCGTCGTTCCATCGAAGAAAAGGCACGGAACATACGCGGACATACAGGGTAGGAAGCCATGACAACAAGCGAGACGAAGTTCCAGTCGAGGATCAGTTCGGGTGTGCCCCTCCTTAGCGTGGAGATTGCCCCGCCCAAGGGCGGCGATCCCGCGCCGCTGCGCGCGGCCGCGAAGCGGTTTGCGGGGAAGGTTCACGCGATCGGCGTGAGCGACAGCCGGAACGGCCTGTGCATGTCCGCGCTGGCGGCGGCGGCGCTCGTGGCCGCCGAGGGCGTGGAACCCATCCTGCACATCGTCACCCGCGACCGGAACCGCATTGCGCTCATCGGGGAGTGTCTCGGGGCGCAGGCGCTCGGCGTGCGGAACATCCTGTGCACGAGCGGCACGCATCAGACGTTGGGCGTATGCCCCCCCGCGAAGAATGTCTACGACATTGATTCGATTCAACTGGTTGACGCCATCGCGCGCCTGGGCAAGAACGGCTCGGCGGTCTGCGGCGAACACTTTGAGGCGGCCGGGCCCTTCTGCGTGGGCGCGGTGGCCGCGCCGTTTGCCGACCCGCAGGAGTTGCAGGCGATGCGGGCCGCGAAGAAGGTGAATGCGGGCGCATCTTTTCTCATCACGCAACCGGTTTATGACCTGGAACGCTTTGGCGCGTGGATGGACTGCATGACGCAGCGCGGGCTGCATGAAAAGACGGCCATTGTGGCAGGCGTTCAGGCCTTGCTCAGCGCGGACGAGGCGAACGCTGTTGCCGCGGGCCGGCCCTCGCCGCGGGTGCCCCAGGCGTTGCTGGAGCGCATGGCCGCGGCCAGCGGTGCGGCGGCCCAGCGCGCGGTCGGCATCGAGATCGCCGTCGAGACGATCAAGCAGATCTCCGCCCTCAAGGGCGTTCGCGGATTCCAGATCAGCGCGGAAGGCGACGAAGACGCCGCCCTCGAAATCATTCAACGGTCCGGATTGGAGGCTTGATCGCCGTGCCCGCCAAGTACCACATCCATACTCATCCTGTCCGCCCGCGCCAGCGCCCCATCGGCAAACTGGGCGTGGTGGACTGGCGCGAGGATTGCTCGAACTGCCACAACTGCGTGAAGCGGGCCTGCGTCTACGGGTTTTACCGCGACGAGGCGGACACGCTCCGCGACGAGCTGGGCTTTCTCGACTACATTTATCAGTGCAAAGGCTGCCTGATCTGCGTGCAGAACTGCACGAAGGGCATCCTCACGCGCGTGGTCAATCCGGAGTACAAGCTCCTCGGCGATTCGTACTACACCCCCGAGATCATTCAATCCAACTGGTATCAGGCGGAAACCGGGTCCATTCCCGTGTCCGGCTCCGGATACGGCGGCCCCTTCTCCGGGCCGGACTTCGACTCGATGTGGACGGACATGTCCGAGATCGTGCGTCCGACGCGCGACGGCATCCACGGCCGCGAGTACATCAGCACGAGCGTGGACATTGGACGAAAACTGCCGTTCCTGGCCTTTGAACAGGGACGGATGCTTTCCTCGCCGCTGCCGCTGATGGAGATCCCCGTTCCGGTCATCTTCGACCTGGTGCCACAGCGTTTCCAGCGGGGGAACGTCGTGACGTCCGTCGCGAAGGCGGCCGCGAAGCTCGGCACGCTGTTTGTGGCGGACGGGCATGCCACGCCGCCCGGGATTTCGCTGGACAATGGCTATGCCATTCCTCTCTTTCAGCCGGAAGACATCGGCCAGGCCGTCACAACGGCGCCCCTCGTCATGATCCCGTACGGGGACAATGCCATGTCCCTGCAGGCGCGCATCAAGGAACAGAGCCCGAGCCGCATTGTAGCCATTCGCCTTGACGTTACGCCCGAGGCCGCGGAGCAGGTCTGCCAATTGACGCGCGACGGCGCCGAAGTGGTCCACCTCGTCTTTGACCCGCATGGCCGGGAGCGCAACGCGGAGAAGCCGCGCCACATGCGCGATGCGCTCCGTGAAATCCACCGCGCCCTGGTCAAGGAAGGCATGCGCGACCTCGTGACGCTGATTGCTTCCGGCGGCATTGCCCAGGCCGAACACGTGGCGAAAGCGATCATCTGCGGCGCGGACCTGGTTGCGATAGACCTGCCGCTCATGATCGCGCTCGAGTGCCGCTTGTGCGGCGAATGCGAACGCGACGAGCAGTGCCCCATCGAGCTGGAGCAGGTGGAGGAAGACTTTGGCATTCAGCGGATTATCAACATGATGGGCGCGTGGCAGAACCAGTTGCTCGAGCTGCTGGGCGCCATGGGCATCCGCGAAGTGCGCCGCCTGCGGGGCGAGACCGGGCGCTGCATGTTTTTCGAAGATCTTGAGGCCGCGACTTTCGGCAAGATGTTCGGAAAACGGAAAGATGGAGTATAGACCGCTATGAGCACGAACACGCCCTCCGCCCCGGCCATCGCGCCGGAACTTGACGCCGCGGCCGCGCCGCACGCGGAAGTGTCGCGCGAAGTCCACCCTGCGCCGCCGCGCTACCGGAACGAGATCGGCAAATTCAGCGTTCACCGCGATTCGCGGTGCCTGGCCTGCGGCAAATGCGTGAGCCTCTGCCCGAACGGCGTGCACGTTCGCCCGGAGGGTTACCGCCAGCCCATCCGGCCCTTTGACTATCGTTGCATGGGATTCGACTGCGAGAAGACGGACCACTATTGCGTGGCGGCGTGCCCGGCCGGAGCCCTCTCGCTTTCGGAGAACCCCGTTTTTGAGACGATGGGCGATTACAGATGGACCCCGGATTTGCTCGCCAGCACCTGGGCGATGGCAGAGACCGGCGGGCGTCCGCCTGCGCATCTCGAATCCGAGATTGGCGCATCGGGCGGCGGCTTCGACAAGCTGCGTTTTCGTTTTCCGGACGCGCCGCCCAGGGATCTGCGGCGCGAGGACATCTCGACCGAGGTGCTGCTGAACCGCCGCAACGATTCGCGCCCGAAGGTCAAGATCGATGTCCCGTGGTACGGCGGAGGCATGTCCTTCGGCTCGACGAATATCCGCGCCCTGCTCGGGAAGGCGCGCGTGGCCACGGCCTGGAACTCCTTCAGCTGCACCGGCGAAGGCGGTTATCCCGAGCGCATGATTCCGTATGCCGACCACATGATTACGCAAGTGGCCACGGGGCTCTTCGGCGTGCGCGAAGAAACGATCAGCCGCGCCCGGATCGTCGAGTTCAAGTACGCCCAGGGCGCCAAGCCCGGCCTGGGCGGGCACTTGCTCGGCGACAAGAACACGCCCGAAGTGGCCGCGATGCGCGAAGCGGTCGTGGGCACTTCCCTCTTCTCTCCGTTCCCGTTTCACAGCGTGTACTCGATTGAGGACCACAAGAAGCACCTCGACTGGATCGCGCACGTGAATCCGAGGGCGCTTCTGTCCGCGAAGGTTTCGACGCCGGGCGACGTGGACATGGTGGCCGTGGGCGTGTATTGTGCCGGCGCGCACATCGTGCACATCGACGGCAGCTACGGCGGCACGGGTGCCGCGCCGAACATCGCGAAGAAGAACATCGCGATGCCCATCGAGTACGCCATCAACCAGTGTCATCAGTTTCTGGCCGCGGAAGGCGTTCGCGATGAGATTACGCTGATCGCCAGCGGCGGCATCCGGACGCCCCACGATGTGGCGAAAGCGATCGCCCTGGGCGCGGACGGCGTGGTGATCGGCACGGCGGAACTGGTTGCGCTCGAATGTATCCGCTGCGGCTGCTGCGAGAGCGGACGCGGCTGCCCCCGGGGCATCTGCACGACCGACAGCGAACTCCTGGAACTCGTCTCCATCGAGTGGAACACGCAGCGGCTTGTCAATCTGTATCACGCCTGGCGCGAGATCATCGTGGATATCCTCTGCCGGCTCGGGCTGGACTCCGTGGCGGCGCTGCGGGGACGCACCGACCTGCTCACCCATCTCGATTACGAAAACGCGACCGAAGGATGACCATGGACAGGATCAACACCCCAAAGGCGGTCTTTGACCGGTTTGAGACCTACATGCGCGCGCGGGCGCAGCTCCGGCCCCAGGACGACTGGTACAAGAAGTCCCCGGAAGCCGAAGGCGGCTGCGGCGTGACCGGCTTCGCGTGCACCGTGCCCGTGCGCGGAAAGCACATCTACGAGCCGTCCATCCAGATGCGCAACCGGGGCAACGGCAAAGGCGGCGGCATTGCCGCATGCGGTTTTGCCCCCGAGGACGTCGGCGTCTCGCGCAAGGTGCTGGAGGAGTGCTATATCCTGCAAATCGCCCTGCTGGATCCCACGGCGCGCACCGCAATCGAGCAGCAGTACATCGAGCCGTACTTCGAGGTGTTCCAGGGCGGCCTGATCCCGACAGTGGACGACTATCGCGACGTGCCCCTGCTCGAAATCCAGCCGCCGGATGTCGCGCGCTACTTCGTGCGCGTCAAGTCCGCCGTGCTCGAGCAATTCGCCGCCGAGAAGCAACTGACCGGATTCACCGAGCGCGAGATCGAGGATGAGTTTGTCTTCCAGAATTCGAACAAGCTGAACGACGAGTTCTACGCCTCGCTTGGCGAGAAGCGCGCGTTCGTCATGTCGCACGCCCGCAACCTCGTGATCATCAAGATTGTGGGATATGCCGAGGCGTCTGTGCAGTACTACAAGATGGAAGACGTGCGTGCGCATGTCTGGATCGCGCATCAGCGCTATCCGACCCGCGGCCGCGTGTGGCATCCGGGCGGAGCGCATCCGTTCATCGGGATGAACGAGGCGCTCGTGCACAACGGGGACTTCGCGAACTACGTTTCGGTCTGTGAGTACCTGGCGCAGCGCAACCTGTTTCCGCGCTTCCTCACGGACACGGAAACCTCGGTCATGCTCTTCGATTTGATGAACCGGGTATACAAGTACCCGATCGAGTACATCATCGAGGCGCTGGCGCCGACGGCCGAACTCGATTTCGACCGGCTTCCCGCGGCCCGGCAGCAGATTTACCGCCAGATCCAGGCGGCGCACATGCACGGCTCGCCCGACGGCCCGTGGTTCTTCATCATTGCGCGAACGCTGACGGAATCCAACGGATTCCAGCTCCTCGGGATCACCGACACCGCCATGCTGCGGCCGCAGGTCTTTGCGCTGCAGGAAGGTAAGGACGTGTCCATCGGCCTGATCTGCTCGGAAAAGCAGGCCATCGACGCCACCCTGGCAAGCCTCAACAGCGAAGACCCGCGCTTCATGCCGGTGGCGGATCAGTACTGGAACGCGCGCGGCGGCAGCTACACGGACGGCGGCGCCTTTCTCTTCAACGTCATTCCGGAGTCGAAGACGGCCGCCGACGGCCAGGCGCCGCGCTGCCATCTGTACACGACCGACAAGTTCGGCATGCCCGTATCGACGCCGCGCGATCAGGTTCACTGCGATCTGAGTGTGCCGGTCAGCGTATCCGCGCCGGCCGCGGAAGACGTGATGGCGATTGATGCCGCGCTGCGGGATAATGACGCCAACGGGTTGTTCCAGTATCTCTCGGACGCAATCGCCGGGATGGATTACGACCGCCTCCGCAACGTTTCGGCGGAGCTTGCCGCGAAGACGGGCGCGCGCGCGCCGCATCTCGGCATCGACGTCTTTACGCGCGCCATGGACTTCCGATATCCGACCGGGACGAAGAAGCGCAGCACGGTTCTCACGATCCTGCGGGGCGGGCTCGAGCATCTGTTCTCGCAGCAGCCGCTCTTTGACGATGCGCGCGAAAGCGCGTGCCGCCGCGTCACTTGGGAAACAAGGAGCCTGCTCCGCGCGCCCCAGGATGCGGAGCAGACACTCCTGATCGATGCGCGCGGCTTCTCCGCCCAGGGCGACGACTGCGATGCGCGGCTCGCGGTGAATGCCTACAGACTCGGGTGGCGCCATCTCATGCACTACAACTCGCGGGGAACGCGCTTTCACGCCGCGGGTTTCGGCCCGGCGACCGACGGCCTCCGCGTCGACTGCTTCGACAACCCCGGCGATTATCTCGGCTCGGGCATGGACGGCCTTGAGGCGTATGTGCACGGCAACGCGCAGGACCAGCTCGGCCAGATCGCGAAGCGCGGGAAGATGGTCATATACGGCGATGCCGGCCAGACATTCCTCTACGGCGCCAAGGGCGGGACGGTCTTCGTCATGGGCAACGCGGCGGGCCGCCCGCTGATCAACGCGGTGGGCAAGCCGCGCGTCGTCATCAACGGCACCGCGCTGGATTTCCTCGCGGAATCGTTCATGGCCGGCGATCCGCTGGACGGCGGGGGGTTCGTCATCGTGAACGGCATCCGCTTCGACAAGGACGGCAAAGTGATTCCGCTGGAACTGCCCTACGCCGGCGGGAACCTCCTGTCGCTGGCTTCCGGCGGCGCGGTGTATGTGCGCGACCCGCACCGCACGCTCGTGGAAGACCAGTTGAACGGCGGCGCGTACTTGCCGCTTACGCCCGAAGACTGGCAATTGATTCTGCCGTATCTTCGCGAGAATGAACGGCTTTTCGGCGTGCAAATCGAGCGGGATTTGCTGACGGTGAACGGCGTGATCAAACCGCCGGAACAGGTCTATCAGAAGGTTGCGCCGCTGAAGAAGGTCAAGGAACAGCCAAAGGACGAAGTAGGTGAATAGACGCCATGAATGACACGCTTCAATGGACAGACGCCTCGCTCGTGCGCGAGGTGGAACGCCGCAGCGGCACGCCCGCCAGCGCGTGTTTCCAGTGTCATAAATGTTCGTCCGGGTGCCCGGTCGCTCCCGACATGGACCTCATGTCCAGTCAGATCATGCGGCTGGTGCATCTGGGCGCCAAAGACGAGATTCTCGAATCGGAAGCGATTTGGGCGTGCGCCTCGTGCGAGGCCTGTTCCACCCGCTGCCCGATGGGCATCGACGTGGCGGCCGTGATGGACGCCCTGAGAATGATGGCCGTCGAGCGCAAGGCCGAGGTGGCGGACGCGCGCGCCACGAGCTTCAACAAGGCGTTTCTGACGAGCGTGCGGTGGCACGGCCGGGTCTTTGAACTTGGCATGATGACGCTGTACAAGCTCACGTCCCGCGACTTGTTCGCCGACATGGACAAGGTCCCCAGGATGCTGGCCAAGCGCAAGCTGGCCTTCTTGCCCCACTTCTCGAAGAGCGCCAAGCTGGTGCGCAAGGTGTTCCAGCGGGCACAAGAGGAGGAAAAGAAACGGTGAAGTACGCGTTCTTCCCCGGGTGCAGTCTCGAGTCCACGGCGTGGGACTTCGACAAGTCCACCCGTGCCATGTGCCAGGCGCTGGGCATTGAGATCGTGGACATTCCCGACTGGGTATGCTGCGGCTCCACGCCCGCCCACTCGAGCAATGCCTCGCTGGCCGTGGCGCTGCCGGTCGTGAATCTGCAGAAGGCCAAAGCGGCCGGCTTTTCGGAGGTGCTCACCGCGTGCGCGTCGTGCTATGCGCGGCTGCGCACCGCCAACCACAAGGTGCAGCACAGCCCCCAGGAGCGGGACCGCGCGGAGCGCATCACGGAAGCGGCCTATGATGGCGGCGTGAAAGTGCGGCACATCCTCGACGTCCTTTTCAATGATTTGGGCGCGCAGGAAGTCGCCAAGCGGATCACGAATCCCTTTCCGGGCCTGCGGGTCGCCTCCTATTACGGCTGCCTGCTTTCGCGGCCGCCGGAGGTGGTGGCGTTCGACGATCCGGAGCATCCCACGTGCATGGACGAACTGGTGAAAGCGGCGGGCGCCGAGCCGGTGGACTGGCCGTACAAGACCGAGTGCTGCGGCGCGAGCCTGTCGATCAGCAAGACCGAAACCGTGAACCGCCTGGGCAACCGGCTGCTTACGATGGCGCATCGCGCGGGTGCGGAGTGTATCGTGGTGGCTTGCCCGCTGTGCCAACTCAATCTCGATTTCCGGCAGGCCGAGGCGAAGAAGGGCCAGGGCAACCTGCCGGACATTCCGGTCATCTACATTACGCAGCTCCTGGGCCTCGCGCTGGGATTGGAGCCGGGCGCCCTGGGCCTCGAAGCGTTGACGATCAGTGCGGCCCCGCTCTCGGCGCGGCGCGCCGTGGCGGCGGGGCAGACCGGAGGAAGGTCATAATCATGGAACGCAACGAGACTACTCCTTCCGCATGTGACTCCGGATCGCAGAAGACGTCGGGCGCGGTGCTGGTCTGCGGCGCGGGTGTGGCGGGCATTCAGGCCTCGCTCGACCTCTCGGCCGCCGGGTTCCATGTCTATCTGGTGGAAGACAAGGCCGCGGTGGGCGGCGGCATGGCCCGCCTGGACAAGACGTTTCCCACGGGCGACTGCGCGACGTGCATCATCTCGCCGAAACTGGTCGAGTGCATGCGTGATCCGAACATCGACGTGCTCACGCTGGCCGATGTCGTCAAACTTGACGGCGAGCCCGGCCACTTCACGGCAACCGTGCTTCAACGGCCCCGCTTCATTGACATTGACAAGTGCACGATGTGCGGCGATTGTTCCGCGGTCTGCCCCATCGAGGTGAAGAGCCAGTTCGACGCCCAGCTCGGCACGCGCAAGGCCATCGATCGGGTCTACGCCCAGGCCGCGCCGAATGCCAACGTCATTCTCAAGAAGGGCCGCGCGGCGTGCAGTTCGGGCTGCCCCATCGACTCGAGCGTGCAGGCGTATGTCGCGCTCATTGCGGCGGGCAAGTTCAAGGAAGCCGCCGACGTCATCTGGCGCGAGAATCCGCTGCCATCCGTGTGCGGACGCGTGTGCTTCCACCCCTGCGAACTGAAATGTAACCGGGGTGCGGTGGATGATCCCATCAATATCCGGGGCCTCAAGCGCTTCGCGATGGATCAGTTCCCCGCGTTCGAGCCGCCTGCGGAAATTGCGCCCACGGGCAAGTCTGTCGCGATCATCGGTTCGGGGCCGGCGGGCCTCGCGGCAGCGCACTTCCTGGCGCTATCCGGACACAACGTGCGGGTCTTCGAATCGCTGCCCGTGCTGGGCGGCATGCTCTCCGTGGGCATTCCGGAATACCGGCTTCCGCCGGAGATCCTCGAACGGGACCTCAAAGGCATCCGTTCGCTTGGCGTGACGTTCTCGACCGGGGCGGCGGTGGGCAAGGATGTTTCGGCCCAGGAACTCCGCAGCGGGTACGACGCTGTGTTCATCGCGATTGGCGCGCACGAGAGCCGCAAGCTCGACATCCCCGGCGAAGACTGCCAGGGGGTCGTGCACGGCATCGATTTCCTGCGCAAGTACGCGCTGGGTGAAGAAACGGGCCTGGGGAAGAACGTCGTCATCGTGGGCGGCGGCAACACGGCGATCGACGCCGCGCGCACGGCCATTCGTTTGAACGCGGATAAAGTGACTATCCTCTATCGCCGCACGCGCGAGGAGATGCCGGCGGAGCACGAGGAAATCGAAGCGGCGCTGGCGGAAGGCATTGACATCCAGTATTTGGCGGCGCCCGTGAAAGTCCTTGCGCAAGGCGGCGTCATGACGGGCATCGAGTGCATCCGCATGAAGCTGGGCGAGCCCGACGCAAGCGGCCGCCGCAGCCCTGTCCCCGTCAGCGGTTCCGAATTCACTGTCACGGCGGATACGCTGATTCCGGCCGTGAGCCAGGCGGTCAACATGAAGCTCGCCGAGGCATTCGAACTTGGCACGACGCGCTGGGGCACTATTGCCGCCGACGAGGTGACAATGGCCACGTCGCAGGCGGGCGTCTTCGCGGGCGGCGACGTTGTCCTGGGGCCGTCGAGCGTCATCGACGCGATTGCACAGGGCAAACGGGCCGCGCAGAGCATAGACAACTTCCTCTCCGGGCAGCCCGTCGACAAGGGCCTCGAGAAACCGGTCCAGCGCGTCAACCCGCTTTCGGATGCGGACATCAAGCAGATCAAGAAGAAGACAGAACGGGCGGAACGCGTCACGGCGGACGAGCAACCCAGTGCGGAACGTGTCAACGATTTCCGCGAGGTTGAGCACACGTACTCGGCCGAAGAAGCGCAACGCGAAGCGCAGCGCTGCCTGAACTGCGGGATGTGCTGCGAATGCATGCGCTGCGTGGAAGTCTGCAAGGCGGGGGCCATCCAGCACGATCAAGTGGCGAAGACGCTGGATCTGGAAGTGGGCGCCGTGGTGCTCACGCCCGGTTTCGACGCCTTCGACGGCGCGCAGCGCGGCGAGTTCGGTTTCGGCCATGCGCAGAACGTCGTGACGAACGTCCAGTTCGAGCGGATTCTCTCGGCCTCCGGCCCCACGCGCGGGCACATCGTAAGGCCTTCGGACGGCAAGACGCCCAAGCGCCTCGCGTTTATCCAGTGCGTGGGTTCGCGCGACTCGGGCTGCGGCAATGATTATTGCTCTTCCGTGTGCTGCATGGCCGCGACGAAGGAAGCGATACTCGCCAAGGAACACGAGCCCGAACTCGACATTACGATCTTCTATCTCGATCTTCGGGCGTACGGCAAGGACTTCGACCGCTATTATGAGCGGGCGAAGAAGGAGAAGGGCGTGCGCTACGTGCGCTCGTTCATCTCGCGGACCTTTGAGATGCCGGACACGAAGAATATCGTGCTCAAGTATTTCGGCGCGGACCTCAAGCAAATCGAGGAAGAGTTCGACATGGTTGTCCTGTCGCTCGCCCTCGAGCCGAGCGCGGCGCTGTTGGAGCAGGCCGGCAAGATCGGCGTGGAATTGAATCAGTGGGGTTTCGCGAAAACGGCTGAATTGCGGCCGCTGGACACGTCTCGGCCGGGCGTATTCGTTGGCGGCGTCTTCCAGGAACCGAAAGACATTCCCGACACAGTGATGCAGGCGAGCGCTGCCGCCGCGCGTGTGATGGCGCTGCTCGCGCCGGCCCGGGGCACGGACGTCCGCACGAAGCAGTATCCGCCGCAGCGGGACGTTACGGATGAAGCACCGCGCATCGGCGTGTTCGTCTGCCATTGCGGCAGCAACATCGCCTCGGTTGTCGAGGTTGCGAACGTCGTGGAACGCGCCCGGCAGTTGCCGCACGTAGTCTATGCCGAGCATACGGTTTACACGTGCGCGGACGACAGCCAGGGCCGGATGAAGCAGAACATCGCGAAGCATCGGCTCAACCGCGTGGTCGTGGCCTCGTGCACCCCGCGCACGCACGAGCCCATCTTCCGGGACACGCTGCGCGACGCCGGATTGAATCCCTATCTTCTCGAGATGGTTAATATCCGCGAGCAATGCTCGTGGGTGCATGCCGGCGACGCGCAGAAGGCCACGGACAAGGCACATGATCTCGTGCGCATGGTTGTGGCGCGCGCGGCCGAATCGACGGCGCTCAAGGACGCCACAGTTCCCGTGAACAACGGCGCGCTCGTGGTCGGCGGCGGCATTGCGGGCATGACGGCGGCCCTGGCCCTCGCGGATCAGGGTTTCCCGGTGCATCTCGTGGAGAAGTCCGGCACGCTGGGCGGCACCGCGCGCAGGATCCAGCGCACGCTCGATGGCGCCGACGTTCAGGCCTTTCTTAACGAGGCCGTCGAACGCGTCACGGCCAATCCGCGCATCTCGGTCCACTTGAACGCCCGAGCCTCCGAAGTTACCGGACATATCGGAGCCTTCACGTCGAAGATCACGGCCGGCGGCGAATCGCGCAAAGTGAAGCACGGCGTCGTCGTCGTGGCCACCGGCGCGACGGAGCATACGCCGACGACTTACGGCTACGGCAAGAGCGACAAGGTCCTGACACAGTTGGAGCTTTCCGAACGGCTTGGCCAAGGCAAGGTTTCTCTGCCGGACAAGGCCACCATCGTGATGATCCAATGCGTCGAGCAGCGCAACGAAGAGCGCCCCTACTGCAGCCGGGTTTGTTGCACGACAGCCGTGAAGAACGCCCTGGAACTGCGCGAGAAGTACCCCAACGCGCGAATCATGGTTTTGTATCGCGACATGCGCACATACGGCTTCCGGGAAGCCGCGTATCGTGAAGCGCGCGAGAAGGGCGTCTTGTTCATCCGCTACGAGCCGGAGCAGCCGCCGGAACTCAGCCTCAACGGCAGCCTGCGCCTCCGGGTGCAGGAACCGGCCCTGGGCAGGACCCTTGAGGTCGCGCCGGACATGCTGGTGCTCGCTGCGCCCATGACGCCGCGCGCGGATCGCGGGGAATTGTCCGAGCTGCTGCGCGTTCCGCTCAATGCGGACGGCTTCTTCCTGGAAGCCCACGTGAAACTGCGGCCGGTCGATTTCGCCAGTGAAGGGCTCTTCCTGTGCGGCACCGCGCACGCGCCCAAGAGCATCAGTGAAAGCAT
The DNA here is from genome assembly GCA_903837785.1 of Candidatus Hydrogenedentota bacterium. GTDB lineage: Bacteria > Hydrogenedentota > Hydrogenedentia > Hydrogenedentales > CAILVY01 > CAILVY01. The sequence goes on along the minus strand of CAILVY010000179.1, from coordinate 7,720 downwards.
CTCGCAGGCGAATGCGGTCGCGGGGCGCGCGGCGTCGATTCTCTCGCGCAAGGCGATGCCGGTCAGCGGCCAGATCGCCTGGGTCGACCCGGACAAGTGCATCTCGTGCATGACGTGCGTTCACGTCTGCCCGTATCACGCGCCGGCGGTGGGCTTCAACAACAAGGCGGAGGTCCAGGGGGCCGTCTGCATGGGCTGCGGCAGTTGCACGGCCGAGTGTCCGGCGAAGGCCATCGAGCTGCGCCACTACCTCGACAATCAGATCCTGCGGGCGCTCGACAATCTGCTGGCAGGGCATTCACTCGCGGAGAGCGTGGAAGCCAGCTATCCCGAAAACGTTGGCGTGGCGCCGCCCCGCTGGCACAAAGGATTAGACTAGTCCCATGGAAAACAAACCGGTTATCGTTGCATTCTGTTGCCACTACTGCGCGTACGCAGCCGCGGACCTGGCCGGAACCCTCCGGTTGCAGTATCCCGACACGGTGCGGGTCTTGCGGCTGCCCTGCACGGGCAAGATCGAAGTCAATTATCTGCTTGCCGCGTTCGAGCGCGGGGTGGACGGCGTCATAGTCGCGGGCTGCCTCGAGGGCGGCTGCCACTTCCAGGAGGGCAACCTCCGCGCGCGTCGGCGGGTCGAACGTGCCCGGCAACTGCTGGGCGAAATCGGCCTTGAACCCGAACGCCTCGAGATGTTCAACCTCTCTTCCGCGGAAGGAACGCGCTTCGCCGAAATCGTCACGGAAATGACGAAGCGCATCGAGCAGTTGGGCCCGAGCCCGCTCCGCCGGACCCGTGATCACGTGGAGCGTTCCATCGCAGAACTCAGCGCGCAAGCCGAACAAGCTATCGCAGGAGAACGAAAATGATTGTTGCCGATCGGAAGTCCGTCCCCGAAATCCGGGACATGATCAAGAAGCATAACCGCGTGCTCCTCGTGGGTTGCGGCACCTGCGTTACGGTCTGCCTCGCCGGCGGCGAGCGCGAAGCGGGCATTCTCGGCTCCGCCCTGCGCATGTCGCTCAAGCTGATTGGACGGGGCGACGTCGTCGTCGACGAGTGCCTGATCGAGCGGCAGTGCGAGGATGCCTTCATCGACATTCTCGCGCCGCGCGTCGGCGAATACGACGCGATCTGCTCGCTGGGCTGCGGCGCCGGCGTCCAGGCTCTCGCCGAGCGCTTCCCCAACACCGCGGTCTATCCCGGACTCAACACGCAGTTCATCGGCATCCTGGAATCGCAGGGCGTCTGGACCGAGAAGTGCGCGGGCTGCGGCGCGTGCCGCTTGGGCGAGTTCGTGGGCATCTGCCCGCTCACCCGCTGTGCGAAGCGCCTCTTGAACGGCCCGTGCGGCGGATCGCGCGACGGCCAGTGCGAGGTGCGCGAGGGCCTCGAGTGCGGCTGGCAGCTCATCTACGACCGCGCCAAGGCGCTCGGCGTCCTCGACAGCCTCGAAGCCATGGCCGCGCCGCAGGACTGGTCGACGAGCCTTGACGGCGGCCCCCGCAAAGTCATCCGCGAGGACCAGTGCATCGCGGGCATGGGCCCCAAGGCCTAATATCTCAATCAACATCTCGCGCCGCATCCGAGAAGTCGATTCCCGGGTGCGGCGTTCGTTCAGGGTTGTGCCAGTTCGATTCGCAGAGTCTTGATCTCGCAGGGGTTGATGGGGAAGACAATCGTGGGGCCTTCGGCGGGGAGTTCTCGGAGCGCATTTTCGAGGAGATCGGTTTCGCGGGCGGTGCGGATGGGCGAGGGGAGGGTGATGCGGGCATCGCTCTTCATGCCATGCATTTCGCAGACGCGCAGCAGCAGTCCTTCTGCATTGTAGGGTTTCTTGACCACTTCAAGCAGGACATTCGCAGGTTCGACCTGGAGGAAGGAGCGTTCTGCGGGCCAATCGCCCGCATGGGCCTCTTCAACCACCGCGCTGAGCGGGTAATTGAAGTCGTAGCCCTGGCGATACGTGCCGCCTTCCTTCCACGAGCCCTCGTGCGGATAGAGCGCATATCCAAGGGTGTGTGTGCCCTCGTCCGTGTTGTTGGCGGGCTCGTCCGGGCTGCGGAGGACGCTCATGCGCAGCACATTGTCCCGCGCGTCGTAGGCGTAGCGGGCATCGTTCAGGAGGCTCACGCCGTGGCGGCGGCCGGCCATGTCCACCCACTTCTGCATCGAGTACTCATTGCCGTCGGCGGGCCGCGGGAACGCGGCGTAGGGTGTGTCGCACGTGACCGCGGGCTTCTTGAGGGCGAAGGGGAACGCAGTCTTGATCATGACATGTTTGTCGTGCCAGTCGATTTCCAGCCGGAAATCGACCCGCGGCGCGTCCGCGGCGAGGGAAATGAACTGCGCGAACCGTGAGTTGCGGAAGGCCCTCTCTGCGCGGAGTGTCGCGCGCACGGGGCCGCGCTCAAGCAACTGGATTTTGGGCGCGCCGTCGATTGGGGTGGCTTTGCCGGGGGGATAGGGAAATTTGTCGTTGCGGGCGATGAAGCGGCCTTCCGAATCGCCCGGGTCTTCAATCGCGATGAGTAGATTGCCTTTGCCGGAGCCGTCCAGCACCTCACGCCGGTGGGCCTTGTCGTAGATGCGGCGAACGCATCCGGAATCGGGATCCAGTTCCACCCGGAGGGCGGCGTTCTCGAGCGCGCATTCCGACGCAACGAGCGCCGAAGGAGGGGCTTCAGCAACGCCTCGAAGATGATAGACCGCATAGCCGAGCGAAGGGACATCCTTGGCGCGGAAGAGGCATCGCGCGTAGGACTGGCCGTCCACTTCCGTTCGTTCGAGGATCTGCACCGGGGACGCATTCTGGCGCGCGTCGATGCATTCGAAGGCCGCCGGAGCCTCCCCGATCGGTATCTCGCACTCGACCGTGGCCGTCCGGGTCCAGGGCAGGGGATTGAACACAATGACCGGCATGCCCGGGCCACGAGTGTCGATACGCTTGCTGAATGCGGCGAACGCCTGCTCTGTGACGGCGTGCACGGAGTCACGGACGCTCTGATACTGCGCCATGGCGTCGGGAACGGCGGGCGGGATGAGGCTTCCGCCAAGGATGTCGTGGAACTGATTGAAAAGGAGCTTTTTCCAGGATTCTTCGAGTTCCCCGAAGGGATATTCGTTGCCGCAGCTCAGCGCGGCCAGCGCGGCCCATTTCTCGGCGCTCAACAGGCCGTTCTCGCCTTCGCGATTGCCCTTCTTGATTTCGCCGCAGTTCGTCAGGTCGCCCTGGAGTTCGAAGCCGAGTTCCGAGTGGATGACCGGCAGCTTCGGCTGTTGCGCGAGTACGGCGTCAGCATAGTTCCGGAACGTGCTGAACCGGACCTTGTTCTCCGGCGCCCCGGACTTCGCGAAATCGAGCGCTTCCTGCACCTGCTCGGCGCTCAGTCCGCCGCCATGATCGCCGCCGCCCATCTCGATCATCGCGGCGTTCACGCCGTAACGCTCCCGGATGGATTGGAGGAATTTCGGCCAGCTCTGTGGCGGCGCGTGGTCCAGCGGTTTGCACGCGAGCACCCGTGAGCCGTCGGGCGCCTCCCAGTAGAAGAGGTGTTCGCCCAGGGAGCCGCGGTGGAACATGAACGCGTCCATGCCGGACTTGGCGAGGATTTGCGGCAGTTGCGCGGGATGGCTCCAGGCGTCGGCCTGCCAGCAGGTCGTGACGTCCACGCCGAAACGCGCGCGGAAGTACCGCTTCCCCAACAGGCATTGCCGCACGAGCGCCTCGCCGCCGGATTCGCCGCCCTCCGGCTCCACGTACATGCCCCCCGCGATCTCCCAGCGTCCCTCGCGGATGTACCGCTCTATCTTCCCGAAGAGTTCCGGATAGACCCGTTCGGTCGCTTCGTAAAGCGGGACCTGATCCTGGCAGAACACATACTCGGGAAAACGCGCGAGGTTGTCCGTGGCGCGGGTGAAGGTCGGTTTGCAGCAGCGGTGAATTGTCTCGGGATCAAATCGCCAGAGCCAAACCACGTCAATGTGTGACTGGGGGACGAGGTAGAGGACGCCGGGCGTGGGGGAGGAGGGCTCGGCGGCGGCCGTGAACGGAAGCAGCGCCCAAACGCCCAGGGCAATCAGGAAGAGGCGCGCTGTGCCGGACGAAACGAACCTGGACAGAAAGATGGCAGACGACATGATGCTCCCTCCGTGCTCTCGGCATGACTACTGTATGCCGCCGGACGCCGTTGTGGCAACAAGGGAGGGAAGACGAGCACGCGCACGGACACGACAAAAATGACGCAAGTGGAAGCCGGAGAGAAAGGAAAGCCCCGCACTGGGGAGCAGTGCGGGGCGGTGCGTTTGTGCCGGGATTAGTCGCAGAGTTCGAAGATGCCGGCGGCGCCCATGCCGGTGCCGATGCACATGGTTTCGAGACCCCACTTGACGCCGCGGCGGCGCATCTCGTGGATGAGCGTGGCGGCGAGCTTCGTGCCGGTGCAGCCGAGCGGGTGGCCCAGCGCGATGGCGCCGCCGTTGGGGTTGACGATGGCCGGATCGAGCCCGTAGTGCTTGATCACGTAGAGGAGCTGCGCCGCGAAGGCTTCATTGCCTTCAACCAGCCCGATGTCCTTGACGGAGATCCCGGCTTGGGCACAGGCCTGATCGATGGCAGGGACTTGCGCCGGGCCGAGGTACTTGGGCGTGCCCGCGCCGACGGCGTATCCGCGGAGGCGGGCCATCGGCTTCAGGTTGAGCTCCTTCAGGACCTTTTCGCTCACGATGACGCTGGCGGCGGCGCCGCAACTGGTTTGGCTCGAATTGCCGGCGGTGGAGACGCCGAGTTTGGCATTTGCCGCGAAGGCCGGTTTCAGCTTGGCGAGGCCTTCGACGGTCGTTTCGGCACGCGGGCCTTCGTCCGTGTCAAAGATGTACGTGCCTTTCGGCCCCTTCACTTCGAGCGGCACGATCTCCTCTTTGAAGCGGCCTTCCGTAATCGCGGCGACGGCGCGCATGTTGCTCTGATAGCCCCACTGATCGCATTCCTCGCGCGAGATGCCGAAGTCCTTGGCCACGTTGTCCGCGCACTGGCCCATGCTCGTGTAGGCTTCGGGGTAATTCTTGACGAGCCAGGGATTGGGCAACAGCTTGTTGCCGCCCATCGGGATGAGGCTCATTGACTCGATGCCGCCCGCGATCGCGCAGTCCAAGAGCCCTGCCTCGATCTTCGCGCCGACGATCGCCATCGTCTCGAGGCCCGAGGAGCAGAAGCGGTTGACGGTTACGCCGCACACTGTGTCGGGCAGGCCGGCCGCCAGCGCGACGATGCGGCCGACGTTCATGCCGGATTCCGCTTCGGGGAACGCGCAGCCCAGCACGAGATCCTGGATGCGATCCGCCGGGACGCCCGAGCGTTTCACGGCCTCTTTGACCACTGCCGCGCCCATGTCATCCGGGCGCACGTGCGTGATGGCGCTGCCCCAGCGCGACTTGCCCACTGCCGTCCGCACAACTGAAACTACGTAAACCTTATCCATGGATATTTCCTCCTCAGCGTTAGTTGCGCAGCGGCTTACCGGTGGTAAGCATTTGCTGGATGCGCTGTTGGCTCTTCTCCGTGCCGCAAAGACTGCAGAACGCTTCACACTCCAGATCAAGGACGTCTTGTTCGGTCATCGGCGTGTTCTGGATGCGGTTTCCGCCGCAGAGCACATGCGCGACCTTGCCCGCGATGAGCATGTCGTGCTCCGATGCATAGCCGGCCTGGTTCATGCCCCACACGCCGGCCTGGAACGCGGCCTCGGCGCTTTCGCCGAGCGCCCAGAGGCGCGGCGGGCGCGGCGGGGTGTAGCCGGCCTTGAGCATGCCGAGCACCACGTTCTTCGCGCGGCCCAGCTGGAGCTCGAAATTGGGTTCGATGATGTCCGTGGGCCGCAGGTACCCCAGCTCGATGAATTCGCCGCCGCTCGTGCCGACTTTCGCCGTGGCAATCGCCTCGAAGGCGCGGCGCACGTACGGGAAGGCATCTGCCGCGACGTTCGCGGGAATGTACTCGAGCGCGCGGACGAGCATCTCGGTTGTGCCGCCGCCCGCCGGAATCACGCCCACGCCCACTTCCACGAGTCCGGCGTAGGTTTCGCCCGCAATCACGCACTTGTCCGCGTGCTGGCAGATCTCGACGCCGCCGCCGAACGTGTAGTGGTGCGGCGCCGCCACGACCGGCTTGCTGCAGTATTTCATGCGCAGGCCGACATTCTGCAGGCCGCGCACCGCGAGTTCGATGTTGCCCCAGTTGCCCTGCATGATTTCGCCCAGGATCAGGAAGAGGTTCGCGCCGGCGCAGAAGTGCGGGCCCTGGTTGCCCACGACCATGCCGTCGAATTTCCCTTCTTCCAGCAGATCCACGCCCTTGTTCAGCATGGCGACGAGATCCGCGTCGATGGCGTTCATCTTGCAGTGGAATTCGACGTTCAGCACGCCGTCGCCGATGTCGATGACGCTCGCGCTGTCGTTCGAGGCCAGGACGCGCGAGGCGTCGGCCGTCTTTACATTGATCAGCTTGATCTCTTTCGGGTTCTTCGTCACCGGCTTGTAGGATTTGCTCGCCAGGTCGAAGAACATCTCGACGCCGTTCTCGGTCTTGTAGAACGACTTCGCGCCCACTTCCTTCATCGCCTTGGCGATGGGCGGAAGGGCGATGCCGGCGGCTTCCATCTTTGCCGCGAAGGCCTCGAAGCCGAGAATGTCCCACGTGTCGAAGATGCCCGTCTCCCACGCAAAGCCCCAGCGGCAGGCATTGTCGATGTTCACGATGTCATCGGAAATCTCGGGGATGCGGTTGCCCGCATACGCGCAGAGATTGGCGAAGAACTTGAAGAGGAACTGCGCCCCCTTGTCCTCCGCGTTCATCATGATGCGGATCTTCTCTTCGGTGCTTTCCACGTTGCGCACGGCGCCCGTGCAGTCAAAGCGCGCCTTCACCGGCGGGCGGTATTCGACGGTCGCGGGATCGATGGCGTAGATGATCGCCTTGCCCTTCTCATCCTTCTGATCCGACTTCTTGTAGAAGCCCGAGCCGGACTTGTTTCCGAACCAGCCCTTGGCGACCATGGCGTCGTACCAGTCGGGGCCCTTCATGATCTCGTGCCACTCGTCGTCCGGGCAGCCGTTGTAGACGTTCAGCGCGACTTTCTGGAACGTGTCGAGCCCGACAAGGTCGCAGGTGCGGAACGTGGCTGAACTCGCGTGGCCGATGGCCGTGCCCGTGAGCGCGTCCACTTCCTCGGGAGTCAGGCCTTCCTTCGTCATCTCGTGCATGAGGTACTGCATGGCGAAGGTGATCACTCGGTTCGCGCAGAAGTTCGGCGTGTCCTTCGCATACACGATGCCCTTGCCGAGCACGTTTTCGCCGAACCACGCCATCGTTTGAATCACTTCGGGCAACGTGTCCGGGCCAGGAATCAATTCAAGGAGCTTGAGGTAGCGCGGCGGGTTGAAGAAGTGCGTGCCCATGAAGCGCTCGCTCATCTCCTTGGACATGAACGCCGCCATATCCTTCATGCGGATGCCGCTCGTGTTCGACGTGACAATCGAATCCGGCTTGCGGTGCTTCGCCACTTGATCGAAGACCTGCTTCTTGACATCCAGCCGTTCCATCACCACTTCGATGATGAGGTCGCAATCCGCGATCTTGGCCATGTCGTCTTCGAAGTTGCCGGTGTCGATCATGTCCACCGCGCTCTTCACATAGAGCGGGGACGGCTTCGCCTTCAGCAGAGCG
>CAILVY010000178.1 GCA_903837785.1 Candidatus Hydrogenedentota bacterium | reverse complement strand
TTGGCGGCGAGGGCATCCGATACAGCCTTGGCGTGATCCGCGCCTATCTCGTTCGTGACCCGCATTGACGTGCCGAACTCACGCGCCTTTGACTCCTGGGCCAAATACTCGCGCTGCGTCATCCGCCACGGCTCGCGGGGGACGGGCTTGTTAGAATGTTGGCGGCGTTGTTCCCATGCGCGTTCCTGCAACTTTCCTACCCAATCAGGGTCACGCATCATCTTATCAAGCCACAATGCACCGGCGCTTTTCTTGCTTTGGTATTCATCGGCTATGATGGCCGTCATGTCTTCTGCGTCTTGCTGTATGCTCTTGTAAAGCTCGTCTGAGATACCCATTCCGGGTTCCTGACCAGACTTTTCATCGCGCATAAGACGTGTCCGAAACTTCTGCGTGATATTGTCAACGGCCCCCTTCGGAATAGGAAGCCTATCTCGCCACTCCTTGAAAGTTTCGCCTTCTGATCGAAGGAGAGATTGATTCGACTTTTCGGCAGGCGGCGTCTCAGACGGCTCCATCTCTGACTTATTTGATTCGGGCGCTGCCTTCGCTGCTTCCCGCTCCCTCAGCAACGCCACAACCTGCTTCAATGTCCCGCGCTGTTCCTTCGTGAACATCTTTGCCAGCGCCTTGTCGGAGTCAACAACCCGCAACTGCCGTTCAAGCATATCAGCGGCCTTGCCGGGATCGCCGTCCGTGATATTCTGCGCGGCGTTGGCCGACTTCTCCGGGTCTGTGATGCTGACAACCTTTTGAATGGCGAATAGCTCTGTCTGCGTGGATTCTTCAGTTGATCTTGAGACTTCCGGCAGCGGTGCAGTTTCGCGTTCCGCTGTCAGCCTGAACCCACCCTCGTCATCCGAAAACAGACCAACGTTCCCTTTCTTGTCAACGGTCAACCTCGGAGGTTCTTGCTTTTTCGGCTCAGTCTGCTTCTTCGCCTCCTGCCTCTTGAACTCGTCCTGGGCCATGTCATACAGCCAATCGTTCGGTTCGACAACATGGCGCACATCCGGGACAGACTCGAAGTTGTCGTACTTGACGGTTACGCCATCGGCCAGCGTCAACCCGTCCTCTGCGTGGGTCGCCTTCTCCCATTCCCCGTTTCGATAGACAAGCGCATCGTCGGGTATTTCCGCCATGTTGACTTCGCGCGGCTCCGCTTTCTTGGCGCGGCGCAGGTCGCGGGCCATTTCAAATTCGGCCTGAGCTTGATACTCTTCATCCGTTGTCTTTCCCTCTTCCTGCGGATTGTCACGGGTCTTGCGGTAGTTTACCATCTCGCGGCGTAGTTCTTCCCAAATCAAGTCAGGCGACGGTTCCCGGATGATTCCGGCTTCATAGGCTTGCTGTGCTGCTTGGTCAACGGACTGAGACGCCCCCTTGCGATAAACATGACGCGCAAAGCCGCCAAGTTCGGAGATGGAAGGCGCACCGTCGTATTCCCCACTGACGTGCTTGGTGCGCGACTTCGGCTTGATGCCGCCGATCTCCCCAATGAAATCGAGCAGACGCGTGTCGTAGGATGACTTGTAGGACGGGTATTGACGCTTGGCCTTGCCCTTCCCTCGCATCTTCTCCAGGATCGCGGCGGACTTCGGCGTCGGCTTCTCCGCCTGCACCGCTGCACCTGACTCCTTCATCGGCACGAACCCGCTCTTGCCCTTGATGCCCCACTCGGCGGAGGTGAACGGCCCGGCGCCCTTGAGCGTGTCGCGGTCGGCCACGGCGACGACCTGCTT
>CAILVY010000177.1 GCA_903837785.1 Candidatus Hydrogenedentota bacterium | reverse complement strand
TGAAGGCCCGGATGCAGCCCAACGAGGCGGTGGGCTGCGAGCCCCTGGGCTACATGGCCTACTACTCGCGGGGGAACGTCTACGACTGGCCGGGGCTTGCGAGCCGGAGCGTCGTAAAGTGGAGCCGGGAACACCCGCAGCACGAACGCTGCCTCGAAAACATGCTCAAAGACCTTCAGCCCGAGTACCTCTTCCTCAGGGACATCGAGGTGTTGTACTGGTTCAAGGACCCCACGTGGCTGAAATCGGGTTATCATCCGGTGGCCGTGTTTGCGGTGGACCCGGAGAAGGCAAGACAGATACGGTGGCTGGACCGGAACATCGACACCTGCTTCCGGATCTATCAGAAGAACCACCCGGAAGACGGCACGGCGTACAATGCGGGATTGTGGCCTAAGCGTCCCGAGGGGCCGGGGGCGATAGTGGCGCCGCCGCGGACGTGGCAGCCCACCTCCTGAGTCCGAAGAGTGCGCCGGGGATGAAGATGAGCACCTGGGGAACGAGGAAGAGGCGGGTTTCGGGGGCGTGTGCCAAGGCGAAGTGAACCGGAAACCAGACCGGTACTACGGCCCAGAAGAAGGCCTTCAGTGGGGTCGGCCAGGCGCGCCAGGAAGCCAGGGCCAGGAGCGGCATCAGGCCCAGGGTCGCAAAGAGGAAGACCCAGGTCCGCCACCACGTCAGGTTGTAGAGGAGCAGCGGGAGGATGGGATGCTTGCCCGCGGTGGGGACAATGTAGGGCCGCAGGCCATAGACCCCGCGCAAGCCCGCGACGATGGCTATCCACAAACCGACACAAACACCAAACACAATAAAGGTTCTTTTGTGTTCTTTTTTATCTGTTTGAGATGACAACAGTCCGAATAGCAGCATAAAAGGAATGCAGCCGCTCGTCTCGCGATTGAAGGGCGCGATAAGCATGAGGGGAATCAGCCACGCGATGCGGTGATGCAGCAGGAGGAGTCCCGCCCCGAGGAAGAGGCTGAGGTCGGTGTAGGTGTTGAAGGTGAGGTCGCCGTCGTAGAGGCTGTGGCACATGCCCCAGGCGAGGAGGGCGATGCCGAAGAGGGCCTCGGCCGGCCGAAGGCCCAGTCTGCGGTAGAAGGCGACGGCGAGCGAGAAGGCCAGGAAGTTCTGGAGCAGGCGGATGATCACAAACGCCGTTCCGACGGGGCGGGGCATGCCCAGGTGTTCGAAGAGCCGGACCGTGGCATAAACGAGGCTTTCCGTGAAGAGGCGGTACTGCCAGGGGGTGCCGCTCTGGCCGTGAATGACTTGCTGGGTCCGATCCCATTGCACGGTTTCGTACCACGGCAGGCCCATGAACGTCATCTGATAGTGAACCGTGCATGCGCTGAGGAGGGCGGCACAGGCCAGGATAAGGAGCAGCGTTCGGCGTCCGGACTCAGGCATGAGGCGAGCCCTCCGCTCTCCCGGAGTGCGTGAGCACGGACAGTGCTGCGGGAAGGAAGATGAGCGCCTGCGGCAGAAGGAGGGTGGAGGTATCTGTCCAGCCGCCGAAAAGGAGGTGTCCCAGGAACCATGCCGGCAGCAGCACCCAGGCGAAGAGGGAGAGCATGGGCGGCCAGGCGCGGAGGTTCAGGAACGCCAGCAGCGGCACGATGCTCAGCACGGCCACCACGTTGATCGCGTTCGGGGCGTGCGGCCCAACCGGCTCGAGATGGGGGCCGTACACGAGACGCAGGCCGGCAAACACGGCGCCGCAGGTCGCCAGCGGGAGCCAGACGGCGGCTTCGCCCTTATTCGATGCGGCGGCGATGGCCAGGAAGGGGATGAGCACGCTGGTTTCGCGGTTCAGTGCGGCGAGCAAGGCGACCGGCGCGACCCAAAGGATGCGGCCTCGGAGAATCAGGAGCGCGGCGATCACATAAAAGAGCAACTCGAGATGCACATCGAGTGCAAGGGTGGTCTCCTGCGCCCAGAACGTCATACCCCAGGCGAGTCCTGAGAGGCCCAGGAGCCCGGCATACGCGGGTATCCCGAGGTGCCGATAAAAGGCGAGGAGCAAGAGGAAGAGCGCAATGACGATGCCGAGTTGCAGGAGTACGAGGGCGAGGCCGCAGGGACGAGGCAACCCGAGGGTTTCAGAAGTCCGCCACAGCGTTACGAGCGTCCATGCAGTGAGGGGACGGAACTGCGCCGGGGCATCCGCAGCGCCCTGGACCACCTGGTGGAGCGCGGCGGCATAGTGCTGCTCCTGCCAGGCAAGGCCCCGGGCCTTGACTTGATTGAAAACCGCGAGCAAGGCCAGGAGCACGACGGCGGCAAGGACTGCCAGAGTGCGGAGCAGCGCGTGCCCTGGGACGCCTCTTGCCGTGGCCTGTCGTGTGTTTCCGTCTGTCACGAAGTGTGCACCTCAGGATTTCGCGCATTCTAGCATGTCCGGTTTGAAAACGCCCTCCTGATCCGGCATCCTCAGTCCGGGAGGACGTGGAGATGCCGCGGTACGGCGTGACGGCGAAAAAAGAGATGGAATTGCTCGCCCGGATGGCGGCCGTGGCATTGCGTGAGGAAGACCTCGAAGAATCGTTTGTACGAAGCGGGGGGCCGGGGGGACAGAAAGTCAACCGCAGCGCGACGTGCGTTCAGTTGCGGCACCGCCCCACGGGGCTCGAAGTGAAGATGCAGCAGGAGCGGTCGCAGGGCCTGAACCGGTTCTTCGCACGGCGCAGGTTGTGTGAACTGCTCGAAGCGCAGCAAATGGGGGATGCCAGTCCCGAGGCGCGCGAACAGGCGCGCCTCCGCAAGCAGAAGGACCGGCGCCGCAGGCGGGGAAAGACTGAACGCGCGTAAGCACGCCGTGCACGGCGATTGGGAACAGGTCACGACAAACAAAACAGCCCGGGGAGAACTGCCGTCAGCAAGCTCTCGCCGGGCGTCATGCCGGTGATGAGACTACGCGAGTTGCGGGACTTCGAAGTCTTTGCGGTACTCGCGCGTGATGTACTTGTTGGCTTCGTCGTCTTTGAATCGCTCGGTCTTCGGGTCGAAATCGAGGGAGCGGCCAAGGCGGTACGCGACGTTGCCAAGGTGGCAATGGACGCACGAGAGGTGGGCGTCCAGGGTGGTCACGGGCAGATCTTCGGCCTTGCGCGAGCGGACGGCCTTGAAGAAGCGCTGCCACTTGTTGAGGGACTCGGGCATCGGCGCATCCACTGCGATCGGGGTCCACTTGTTGTCATCTTCGTACTCGGAGAAGCCCTTGCCGCGGACGTAATAGCCCTTGGTCCCGAAGAAGCTGTCGCCGCACTTGCCGGCGTCGGCCTCGTTGAAGGAGCCGAGGTTGCGGACCTCGAAGGTCATGATGGACCCGTCTTCATACGTGAAGGTGGTGGCTTGGGTGTTCGGGGTCTGGCCGTCGTCGTCCCAGCCGTAGCGTCCGCCGGAGCTGTAGACTTTGACCGGCAAGCCGCGGTTGTGCCCCCAGAAGGCGATGTCCATTTCGTGGACGCCCTGGTTTCCGATCTCGCCATTGCCGTATTCCCAGAACCAGTGCCAGTCGTAGTGCACGTAGAGGCCGGGCTTCTTCCGGTCGGCGTTGATCAGGAACTCATGATCCTGGGAGGGACCTTGCCAGAGTTTCCAGTCGAGGTTCTCGGGGACTGGGCCGGGCTTGCCGTGGCCGATGGCGAAGCGGTTGTCCTTCTTGTAGACATAGCCGCGCGAGTGCATGATCTTGCCGATGAACCCGTCATGGATGAGCTTCATGTCGCGGATCAGGGTCGAATCCGAGCGGCTTTGCGTTCCGTGCTGGACGATGCGGCCGTGTTTCTCGGCCGCGGCCACGAGCTGGCGCCCTTCATAGATGTTGTGCGAAAGCGGCTTCTCCACGTAGACGTCCTTGCCGGCCTGGCAGGCCCAGATGGCCGCGAGGCTGTGCCAGTGGTTCGGCGTCGCGATTGTGACCGCGTCGATGTTCTTGTCCTGGAGCGCCTCCCGAATGTCCTTGTACAACTTCGGGGCTTTGCCCTGGGACTTCTCGACGCCTTTGGCGGCCGACTCGAGGACTTTCGAGTCGACGTCGCACAGGGCGACGTATTCCGCGTCGTCCTTCATCTTGAGGATATCGCCGATATGGCTCCGGCCTTGGCCATTAAAGCCGATAGAGCACATTCGGATGCGTTCGTTCGCGCCGTAGACTTTGCCGCGGGCCATGGTTCCCGCCACGATCACCGCCGCAGCCGTTGAACCCAGGAATTTCCGCCGAGAGAGTTCCATATTGTCCTCCAATCTGTTCCCATTTCCGCGCAGGAATAAACGTACTGTGGCTTAGACCACGCGGCAGGCGTGGCCGGTTCCATCTTTTTCCTGGAAGCCGCGGGCGCCTGATTACGCGATCTGCGGCACGGCGAACTCGGGGTGATAGTCCCGTTTCAGCAACGCGTTCGCGTCGTCAGCGCCTTTGAAGGTCTCCGTTTTGGGATCGAATTGCAGGGATCGGTCCATGCGATAGGCGACGTTCGCCAGGTGGCAATGGGCCGACGAAATGTGCCCTTCTTCGGCCGTGCCGTGGATGTCTTCCTGTTTCCGGCTCTCGACGGCCGTGAGGAAGTTCTCAAAGTGGCTGGGCATGTCCGGAACCGGGTACTTGGCCGGGTCAAGTTCGATCAGCTTGCCGTCCTTGCCGAAGAATCCCTTGTCCTTGACGTAATAGCCGTCCTGGCCATAGAACAGGTTGCCGACGCCGACGCCGTCCTCGCTGTTCGTGAAGCGTCCGCGGACCTCGAACTGGAGCAGGGTGCCGTCCGCGTACGTGAAGGTTGCCAACTGCGTGTTGGGCGTCTCGCAGGCGTCCTCATACGTGAATCGTCCGCCGGAACTGGAGACTTTCACGGGCAGGCCCTTGTTCATGCCCCACACGGCGATGTCCATCTGATGCACGCCCTGATTGCCGATGTCGCCGTTGCCGTAATGCCAGAACCAGTGCCAGTTGTAGTGGACGTACATGGCGTTGTAGGGCTTCTCGGAAGCCGGGCCCTGCCAGAGGCGCCAGTGCAGGTTGGCGGGCGGCTCCTGATCCGGGCTGACCGGAACGGCGTTGCGGCGTTTGTAGCAGAGGGCGCGCGCCATGTAGAGCGGGCCGATAATTTCGCCGGAGCGCAGCAGGGCGATATCGCGGATCCACACGCCGTCGGAACGGCTTTGCGTGCCGTGCTGCACGATGCGCCCGGTCTTCTTCACGGCCTCGGCCAACTGGCGGCCCTCCCAAACCTCGTGGGAGAGCGGTTTCTCGACGTAGACATCCTTCCCCGCCTGCACTGCGAGGATCGTGGCGAGGGAGTGCCAGTGATTCGGCGTGGCGATGCTGACGGCATCGATCGCGCTGTACGCGAGCGCATCGCGGATGTCCGTGAATTCCTTCGGGCGCTTGCCCGTGGCCTTTTCGACGATGTCCGCAGCCTCTTTCAGGACTGCTTCGTCGACGTCGCAGAGGGCGACCACTTCCGAGCGATCGGACTTGCTGAAGGCTTCATAGTGACTGCCGCCGCGCCCGTTCAGGCCCACGACGCACACGCCAATCCTGCCGTTCGCGCCAAACACCTTGCCCTTCGTCATCATGCCCGCGGCCAGGACCGCCGCCGCAGAAGTACCCAGAAACGTTCTCCGAGTCAAAGTCATGTCAGGTCTCCCCGGTTGCTCTGCTTATGAACACAGGGGTTTATTGTGGCGAAACCCCGGGAGGAACGCAAGCGGAAGCGGCCTCCGCTTGCGCGGGGGTCGCTAATCCGCTAGTCTGTGCGGCCTATGCAGGAACGGCGGCTCGAGAGAACGGCGTGGGTGGTCATCGCGTTGAACGTGTTGTACGCGATGGCGGACTCGTTTTGTTCCGTGTTCGTGGGGGTCTATCTGTGGGTGAACAGCCTGGATTTCCAGGTCGTGTGCAGCCACTACATAGCCCTGTATATCACGACGCCGTGCGTGTTTCTGCTGGCGGGCTGGTACTCCCAGGCGCGCGACCGGGTGCACGTGTACCGGGTGGGGCTGGCACTGCACGCCGTGTACTACGGCACGCTCCTGATCCTGCGCGAGCATTCGCCGGAGCATGCGGTCGGGCTGGGGGTGCTGCTGGGGATCACCTGGGGCTTCTTCTGGGCGGGAAACAACACGTTCAGCTTTGACGTGATCACGCCGCGGCAACGGGACTACTACTTTGGATGGATGGGCGCAATGACGGGCACGGCCCGGATGCTGGCGCCGCTTTTCAGCGGGCTGATCATCCGTTTCGCCTCCACGCCGCATCAGGGTTATCTTTGGGTCTTCGCCGGGGCGGTGGCCGTGTACGCGGCGGCCATCGGGGTGAGTGTGTGGGTGCCTCCGGACAATGTGCCGCGGCCGTTTCATATCCGGCGGGCCTTGTTTCCGGGGAGGGATCAGCGCGACTGGCAGTGGATCATGCTCGCGTCAGCCTCGCTCGCGGGAACCTTCAACATCTTCGACTTCCTGCTCGGTCTCGTGATGTTCATGCAGACCGCAAGCGAAGTGTCCGTCGGCGGCTTCTCCTCCCTGCAGGCGACGGCGGGGATTGCGGTGTCCTACGCCTTGGGACGCTTCATCGTGCCGAGGACGCGCCGGACTTCCATGTTCTGGGCAACCCTGCTGCTCTTCGGGGGGGGCGTGCTCGTTGTGCTGAAGCTCAACGTCGCAACGTTGATCGTGTTCGGTTTCCTGCGTTCGATTTCGGCGCCGCTCTTCGGGATTCCGCATTCCAGTGTCCGTTTCGACGTGATCGACCGCTGTGTCCAGAATCGCGCGCAACGAATCGAATATCTGTGCGCCTGGGAAGTGCCGCTGGCCGTCGGACGGGTCATCATGATGGCCATTCTCGTGTCGCTGTATGCGGTGATGGGGGAGGGCGGAATACGAATCACCCTGTTCATCATCTGCGCGAACCGCTTCCTGACGTACTTCCTGATCACCCGCGTGTCCACGCTCCGGCACGAACGGCGCTGACTCGGCCATGTGACAACCCGGCGTTCGCTATCCCGGAGCAGCGAATCAGGAGATACGAGATTCCACGAAGTGAAGGATAGCGGTTGCACTCTCGATAGCGGCGCGCGCTTCGTTCTCTCCGATCTCGATCCAGTCGTCGGGATATCGGCCCGTCACAGCGTATACAGTGAGACCGGGCGCACACTCCGCGAAGCGCTCGAATCCGTCATCGTGTTGCCTGCATCGTTCAATCAAGTGCGGCAAGCTGTGGGTGCGCTGCACATGTTCATCATGCATTACGAGGAAGGCTTTGAGCGCCTTCTCGGCGCATTGCTGTGCGTGAAAACAGACAGTGTCCGTCGGCGGGTTCTCCACGGACAACATGATGGAAGCAGTTCGAAGATCGTTGTTCGCCTTGATGAGCCAGCGTTCGATGGCGATCTTGCGAGGATCATCCATGGCAGAGGATGCCTCTCTCGCTCACTTCCCGTGCCAGGGTGTTTGCCACGCCTTTTTGACGCTCAAAGTCTTCTGGAGTCAGTACGAAGACGTCGAGGGAGAAGCCTGGACGGGGAAAGAGGCGATGAATGTGGACCTGAACATCCCGCGGCGACTTGGGGCCTGCGTAGAGAATGAGCAGATCAATATCGCTATCCTCTTTGGCATTGCCCTCCGCACGGGAGCCGAAGAGGAAGACTTTCACGGGCCGGATTGCCTCCGTGATAGTCCGCACAACCGTTTTGACTGTGTCATCCATGCGACTAGTTGATCCCGCCAAGCGATTCATTTTAATTATACATGAACATCCCGTTTCAGATCGGCTTGGCGTTTCTGGGCATCGCGGTGCTGTTCGAGAATCTCCCGATAGAGCGCCTCGTACTGCGAGACGATGCGATCGCGGCTGAAAAGCGAGACGGCGCGGAGGCGGGCGTTGTGGCCGAGTTCCCGCGCCTTGGCCTCGCTGCTGAGGACTTGCACGGAGCAGTAGGCCATGGACTCGATGTCGCCGACCTCGCAGAGATAGCCGGTCACGCCCTGCTCGATGACCTCGGTGATGCCGCCGCTGGCGGTGGCGACCACGGGCACTTCGCAGGCCATGGCCTCGAGCGGGACGAGTCCGAAACTCTCATGCTCGCTGGGGTGGATGATGAGGTCGGCGCAGGGGAGGATGTCTTCCATGTTCGGGGAGTTGCCGAGCCAGGTGATGCGATCGGCGATGCCCAGTTGCTTGGCGACGCCCGCGGCGGAGATGCGTTCGGGGCCTTCGCCAACCATAATCAGCCGGGCGGGGACGTGTTCGAGAATGCGTTTGAAGACGCGCACGACGTCCGTGACCCGTTTCACGGGGCGGAAGTTGGAGACGTGCATGACAATCTTCTCGCCGTTCCTGGCGAAGTTGCAGCGCTTCTCCGCGCTGGGGATGAAACGTTCCGCGTCCACGAAGTTGTGAATCGTGTGCACGGGGCATGCGAGCTGGAACTCGCGGAGGGTTTCTTCGCGCAGCCAGTGGGAGACGGCGGTGACCGCGCAGCTTTTCTGCATGGAGAACTGGGTCATGCGGAAGAAGGAGGGATCGCTGCCGACGAGCGTGATGTCGGTTCCGTGGAGCGTGGTGATGAGGCAGAAGCGGCGGTTCTCGGGGAGCATCTCCCGCGCAAAGAGGGCGGCGGCCGCATTCGGAATCGCGTAATGCGCATGCCAGACCTCGATGTCGTATTCCTCGGCCACTTCGGCGATCTTCGTGGCCAGGGCCAGCGTGTACGGGGGGATGCGGAAGAGCGGATAGGAAACGGAACTCGTGTAATGGCTGAAGATATTGCGGTGATAGCCGCTCAGACGGAAGGGCGCGTCTTCCGTGACGAAATGGACGATGTTTCCGCGTTCCGCCAACGCGAGGCCGAGTTCCGTGGCGAGCACGCCGCTTCCTCCGGTGCTGGCATGGCAGGTGATGCCGATTCTCATGTGGTGTGCTCCTATTCCGGCAGCAGGTCGAGGCGGACGGGTCCGTCCGCGTAGAGGGCTTCGCCATAGGCGGCGTTGATGCGGCTGCCCCAATACGCCGCGCGCTTCTCGATACTCTCCCAGAAGGCCTTCGAGGAGATGTAGGTTTCCGGTTCCGTTCCATTGGGATTGTAGAACTGGCTTTCATGGGCGCGCACGGCCGCCATCTTGGCCTCGAAATGTTCGGAGATATCGACGATGAACGTTGGCATGGCGCTCTCGGCGTAGGGATGATAATAGTAGAGGTGCGTGGCGCGGTGGCGCGCCTGGCCGGTGTCGATGCGTTCCAGGCCCGCCAGGTAGTTCGCATCGAGCACGAGCCGATGGGCGGCGTGGTGGTCGGGGTGTCGATCCACGGACATGGGCGCCAGGATCACCTGCGGCCGGTATTCCCGGATGAACGGGATGAGGCGGCGTTGCTGCTCGGCCGTGTTGGCGATGGCGCCGTCCGGAAGGCCGGCGTTGTCCCGTGCGGCAATCCCCAGCAGCCGCGAGGCTTCCTGGGCTTCCCGCAGGCGTTGTTCCGGGGTGCCGCGCGTGCCGAGTTCGCCTTGGGTCAGGTCCAGTACGGCCACGGATTTCCCGCGCGAAACGAGCTTGTGCAGCAGGCCTCCGACGCCCAGTTCAACATCGTCGGGATGCGCCCCAATAGCCAAGACGTCCACACTCACAGTTCCACCTCCTGAAGAATGAAGGATTCCGGATCGAGTAAACGGAGCAGGCGCGGAACGAATTCCCAGCCTTGCTCGAAGAGAAACGAAAGCACGGAATAGTGGCGTTCCTGCGGCTTGCGTCCGGGAGCGAGGGCAGTGCAGAGCCGGCGAACCTGCTTGCGCACCGCTTCGGTCTGCGCTTCGTCCGAACGCAGCATGCCCCGCTCGAGGCGCTCGAGTACGGAGGCGATTTGTTCCGAGGCGTTGCGCGCCATGTCGAGGGGTGCCTCAGACTTTAATTTCAGCGCATCCATCTCCTCGAGGAGGGCCTGCATCTCCGCCTGCACGGAGGCGCGCCGCCTCTCGATCGCATCGAGCGCGGGATGGCGGGCTGTCTGCCGCAACGCGCGCTCCACGAGCAGGTCTTCTGACAAGGCGAGGTCGTCGAGGGAGAAAGAGAACCTGGCGAGGAGTTTCTTGAGCTTTGTTGCGGTGACTACTGCCCGCGTGCGCGGATAGACGATCGGCATCGGGTAGCCGAAATGCTCGAAAAGACCCCGGGTTTGCGCCCAATAGGCGATTTCGCCGGGTCCGGCCACGTAAGCCGCCACGGGCAGGAGCGCCTGCCGCACGACGCAGCGCAGAGCGACATTGGGACTGAAGCGTTCCGGCGAAGCATGGAGCAAGGACAGCATCTCTTCCTGCGAGCAGAAGAGATGCTCTTCCGGGAGATGGAAACGCCCCCGCTCGAAAACAACTTTGCGGCGGCGCCCCTCGTGCTCGAGGAAGAAGGCGCAGTCCGTGTCGCCCTTGACGACCTGGGCGGCATAGCCGAGGGCCTCGAGGCGCTGTCCGGCGTCGTTGACGAGGCGCGTGGTGATGAGGGGCTCGCGAATCTCGCGTTCGATGACTCTTGCGGCAGCGGCTTGCGCGTCGGGAAGATACGGAGCGAAGAAACGAAGCGGGGTATCGCGGAAGAGCCGGGCCATGATGCGGGCAAACCACTCGGCCAGCGTGCTGGAGGCGTCCAGCGACGCATGGAGAAATGCCGCGACTTCCCCGCGGTGCTCGGAACCCGGCGCCTGGTTCGCCGCATCCTCGATCAACGCATGCAGGCCCGGAGAGAGCGGCACACGGAAGAGAGGGAGCCCATCGACCAGCTGATCCGGTTCGTAGTGCAGCGCGAGGGATTCGTGGTTCCGCGTGAGTATATGGGCGGTGCACACCTCCTCAAAATCGTGGTCGTCTGCGCCAATCCAGAACATCGGTGCGCAAGGCACCCCGGTGCGCTGAGTGACGGCACGGGCCAGCAGCACCACGCTGACGGCCTTGTAGACAGTGTAGAGGGGACCCGTGAAGAGGCCGGGCTGCTGGCCGGTGATGATGATGGCTTCATTTCCCGCCAGGGGGGGGCATTCGAGGCTCCCGTTGAGTCTTTGAACGGCCTCCAATACGGCAGGATCCCACGGGTGTATTTCGGGCGGGGCGTCGAAGAGGGTGCGAAACGGCTTTGCGAAGAAGTCCCGGAGTGCGGGGTCTTCCGCGATATAGGCGTCAGCGAGGCTCGGCATGCGTTCTTGTCCTGTGTCCCACGAGAATCATCCGCGGCCGTCCGGCCTGCAACGGCGCTCCGTCATAATCTCCGAACACGGAATCGATTTCAAGACCCACGCCGCGCAGGAGCGCAGAGAGTTCTTCGAAGGAATAAAGGCGGACGGACTCGCTGGTTTCGCCGACGGGCTGGCCTGAGCGGGTGATGACGGCGTGCTTGTTCACCCGGCGGCTGGCGGCATCAATCCAACGCTCTTCGACGATGCGGAACTCGCCGTCGCC
>CAILVY010000176.1 GCA_903837785.1 Candidatus Hydrogenedentota bacterium | reverse complement strand
TCTTCACTTTGTAGCCCTGCTCGACCGCCTTCTTCTCGCTCAGGCCCACGCTCGCCACTTCCGGCGAAGTGAAGTTGCACGCCGGCACCACGCGGTAGTTCATCTTCTTGTTGCCGCCCGTGGCATTCGTTGCGGCGACGATCGCCTCGGCCGAGGCGCCGTGCGCCAGCCAGGTCTTGTCGATCACGTCGCCGATGGCGTAGATGCCCGGAATGGACGATTCGCACTTCTCGTTCACGATGATGCCGCCGCGCGGACCCACTTTCATGCCGAGGCCCGGCGATTCCGTGACCACTTCGGAATTGCACTGCAAGCCCACGCCCACGAGCACCAGATCGGCGTCCACTGTGCCGGGCTTCGCGCCTTCGAGTTCCAGGCTCACGCCCTTCTCGCGCGGCGTGGCCTTGGCCACTTTCGTGGCCGTGCGCACGTCCATGCCCTTCTTCTTCAGAACCATCTCCATCCGCTTCGTCAGTTCTTCGTCCTCGCGCGGAAGCACAGTCGGCATCGCTTCAATCAGCGTCACTTTCGAGCCGAACGCATTCCAGATACAGGCGAATTCCGCGCCCAGGGCGCCCGCGCCGATCACGGCGGCGCTCTTCGGCACCTCGCTCAATTCGAGCGCGCGCGTGCTGCCGATGATCGTCGAGCCGTTGAATTCGAGGCCCTTCAACACGGCCGGACGCCCGCCCGTCGCGATGATAATCTTCTTCGCCAGGACTTCCTGGCCGCCCACACTGATCTTGCCGGGGGCCGTCACGCGGGCATCGCCGCGAACAACTTCGATCCCGTAGGCTTTGAACAGCGCGTCAATGCCGCCCGTGTTAATCCCGACGACTTTCTGTTTCCGCTTCACGAGCGCGGCCATGTCCACGCCGACCTCTTTGACCTTCAGGCCGTAGTCCTCGGCATGCTGGAGCCGCCGGTACATTTCGGCGGTGTAGATAAAGGTTTTCGTGGGAATGCAGCCCACGTTCAGGCAGACTCCCCCCAGGAATGTCCGTTCGATGACGATCACTTTCGCACCGCGCTGGGCGCAACGAATGGCGGCCACATATCCGCCAGGACCCGCCCCAATGACTGCTACGTCGCACTGTGGCATAACAACCTCCACGATTTAGAATTCGCCCGCTTCCATTATTGCTTTGACCCGGCCCATGAACTGCGCGGCCACGGAACCGTCAATCACCCGGTGGTCGCTCGAGATCGTCATCTTCATGATCGGACGGATGTGAATGGCCCCGTCAATGGCCACCACCCGGTCTTTCATCTGGCCGACGGCAATGATGGCGCTGTCGGGCTGATTGATGATCGCCGTGAAGGACTCGACGCCATACGCGCCCAGGTTCGAGACCGTGAACGTGTTCCCGATGTAATCGTCCGGCATCAGTTTGCCGTTCTGCGCCTTCGTCGCCAGCTCTTTTGCCGCCTTCGAGATGCCCTCGAGGGAGAGGTCCTGCGCCGCCTTGACCACCGGCACAATCAATCCCGTGGGAAGCGCCACGGCCACGCCCAGGTTGATGTCCGCCACCTGCTCGATGGCGTCGCCCGCCCAGCGCGCGTTCACTTGCGGGAACTCGCGAAGCGCCTTCACCACGGCGTAGAGAACGAAGTCGTTGAAAGTCGCTTTGAACGTCTTCAGGCCCGCACGGAAGTTCTTGATCTTCAGCATGTCGATCTCAACCGTGATGTAGTAGTGCGGGGCCGTGTACTTGCTCTCGGACATGCGCTGCGCGATGATGCGCCGCATCGGCGTCAACGGCACGCGCGTCACGCCCGCCACGGCCGCCGCCGGGGCCGCTTTCGCCGCCGGCGCCTGGCCCGCGCGCGCCACGTCGTCCTTCGTAATCTTGCCGCCGATGCCCGAACCCACGAGCGCTGAAACTTCGACGCCCGCGTTGGCCGCCATGCGCTTCGCGGTCGGCGTAATCTTGATCCCTTCCACGGCCGCGGCCTGCGCAAGCACGTCCGCCTCCATCACCCGTCCGCCGGCGCCGGAGCCTTTCACCGCCGCAACATCCACCCCCTTCTCCTCGGCCGCCTTGCGCGCGCGCGGCGAGGCCGCACCCCCGGCGGAGGCCGCCAC
>CAILVY010000175.1 GCA_903837785.1 Candidatus Hydrogenedentota bacterium | reverse complement strand
GTCAGACAGGGTGATCGTGAACGTGCTGCCCACGTCGGGGCGGCTGTCCACGGAGATATCGCCGTTGTAAAGCAGGGCGATCTTCTTGAGGATCGAGAGTCCGAGGCCGCTGCCGAGAATGTCGCGGGTCTTGGGATTCTTGATGCGGACGAACTCATTGAAGAGCCGGGCACAGTCTTCCTCGGACATGCCGATGCCAGTATCGGCGACGCTGATGGCGACATGGCCGTCGTGGCGGCTGAGGTTGACATCGACGCGGCCGCCGGTCTTGTTGTACTTGACGGCATTCGAGATGAGGTTGTTGAGGACGATGTCGATTTCGGCGCGGTCCCCGGTGAACGTGATGGGGCCGTCGTGGTGAAGGTTCAGCGTGATCTTGCGATTGGCGGCGTCGGGCGCCATCGTGTCCAGCGCGTTCCGGGCGGCATCGACGAGGTCGATCTCGATGAGTTCGCGTTTCTTTTCGCCGGACTCGATCCGGGTCAGATCGAGGAGGTCGGCGATCATTTTGCGCATGTATTCGGTTCGGACAAGGCTGCGCTGAACCATCTGCTCGACGATCTTCGGGTCGTCGCCGGCGGTGCCGTCGCGCATGATGTGGAGATAGCCCTCGATGGCGTTGATGGGGGCCTTGAGTTCGTGGGCGAGGACGGAAATGAACTGAAAGCGGACCTTGCGCTTTTCCGCGGCGAGTTCCTTGGCGTGGAGGGAGACGACGCGGTGCTCCGTGGCCTTGCGGATCGTGTTCTTGAGTTCGGCCGGGGTGAAGGGTTTGGGGAGGAAGTCATAGGCGCCTTGTTTCGTGGCGCGGACGGCGGTTTCAATCGAGGCGTAGGCCGTGATCATGATCGTGAGCATATCGAGGTTCATCGTGACGAGGCGTTCGAGGAGTTCGAGCCCGCTGACGCCGGGGAGCTTGTTGTCGAGCAGGAGGATGTGCGGCGATTTCGACTGGATCAGTTCGAGGGCCTGCTCGGCGCTCTCGGCCTGGCTCACATCGAATTCGACTTCCTTGCCGAAGTCGGGGACGAGGACGCTGTAGCCCCGAAGCACCCGGGCCACGCCCGCGCGGATGCCGAGTTCATCGTCCACCACCAGAACCCGCATGGTCTCCATAGAACGACTCCTCCCAGGGCCTCGGTATTCCCCCGTGCAAGGGGATTGTAGCGTATGGCGCGGACGAATTTCCTGCTTCACGGGGAGGCAGGGAAGCTATCAGGGTACGCTTCGGTCGCTGACGAGGGTGTCGCGGGATTCGGCGGGGGCGCCGCTGCGCGGGAGGGACACAGTGAACGTGGTTCCGGTGGGGCCTTCGGCGGGGTCGGCGTTTGAGGTGACGGCGATATTGCCTTGATGCATCTTGATGATGCCGTAGGTGACGGCGAGCCCCATGCCGGTGCCCTTGCCGATGGCCTTGGTTGTGAAGAAGGGTTCCCAAATCTTCGCCACGTTCTCCTTCGAGATGCCGACCCCGGTGTCCGCGATGGAGAAGTGGATTTCTTCGGAGTCGCCGCTCGTGCGGATGCACAGGGTGCCACCGCCGCTCATGGCGTGGCAGGCGTTGGTTACGAGGTTGTTCACGACCTGCGTAATCTGGTCGGGATCGATTTCGGCGAAGGGGTCTTTCAGCCGGTGCTCAATCTGGACAAGGACTTCGGCGGGGATGGGCAGGAGGCGCACGGCCTTATCGATGAGTTCGCGGAGATCGGTCTCCTGAAGGGCGGCACGGTTTTGCCGCGCGAACTGGAGGAGTCCGGAAACGATCTTCTTGCACCGATCGGCCTGTGCGGTGATCAGGGTGAGGTCTTCGGTGAGTTGGGGTTCTTTCCCGTGCTCGTCGAGGAGCATGTGGGCGTACATGAGCACGACGCCGAGGGGGTTGTTCAGTTCGTGGGCGATGCCCGCGGCGAGCTGTCCCATGCTGGCGAGTTTTTCGGCCTGCACGAGGATCTCCTGCGTTCGCGCGAGCTTGTCTTTCGAGACGGCGAGGTTCTGAACTGTGTCCCGGAGGCGGTCAATCGTATAGGGGAGGCACATTTCGTTCTCAGCAAGGCCTTTGAAGATGGCGATGGCATGATCCCGGCAGGTTTCGTAGCCGCAGGCGCCGCAGTTGAGTTCGTCCTGCGCGCTGCGCTTGCCCATGCCCTCCAGGATGGCGACGAGTTCTTCGTCCGAGGGATCAGGGGAACGGCGGTCGATGGAGGCGTAGACGCGGGAGAGGTCCAGATCTTCGAAACGGGCCATGTTCCGGCGCCATTCCTCTTCATCGCCCTGGGTGAGCCGATCGAGGACGAAGTTGCTGACCCGGCTGCGCCGGCGGAACATCGGATCCTGGTTCGTGATGCCGGGTCCCATGATGCAGCCCTTGCAGGCGAGCACTTCGATGAGAATCGGGCTCCAGTTGCCGCAGTAGAACTCCTTGAGCGCCTCGATGAAACCCGGCCGGCCCTCGGCCACGACGACTTCGCTTGTCGCGAGGTTCTCCGAGAGGTCGGCCGCCTGCAGAAGGCCCCGGCTGATGGGAAAAAGCGCGCCGCGGCCGGCGAAGGGCGGATCGAAATCGCTGGGCACCACCTTCTCGGGGGAGAGGTAATGCGCGCGGAAGAGGCGGCGCAGTTCGGCGAAGGTGAGGACCGCGTCGATCTCTCCGGTATTCTCGGCTTCCTCCTTCTTGGCGATGCAGGGTCCGATGAACACGATTTTGAGATCGTTGCCATGCAATTGCCGGAGCACACGCGCCATCGCAAGCATCGGCGAGACGACGGGCGCGAGCGCATCGAGGAGGTCGGGGTAGTAGAGTTCGACAAAGGCGACGACGGCCGGGCACGTGGTCGCGATGTAATGCTTGTCGCTGAAGCTGTCGAGGAGCCGCTGATACTCGCGGGCGACGAGGTCGGCGCCAAACGCCACCTCATGTACCAGCGTGAATCCAAGGGCGCGCAGAACGCCGACCATCGAGCGATAATCCCAGTCCACAAACTCCGCGGGGAAGCTGGGCGCGAGGATCGCGGCCACCGGTGCGCCGCTCTCGAGGAGCTGCACGACCTCGCCCGTGGAGTCGTAAACTTCCTTCGCGTGCTGGGCACAGACTTTCACACAATTCCCGCATCCGATGCAGCGTTCCGGCATGACATCGGCCTGGCCGTCGACAATGCGGATGGCT
The DNA here is from genome assembly GCA_903837785.1 of Candidatus Hydrogenedentota bacterium. Lineage (GTDB taxonomy): Bacteria > Hydrogenedentota > Hydrogenedentia > Hydrogenedentales > CAILVY01 > CAILVY01. Next base: position 1,206 of record CAILVY010000175.1, on the reverse strand, counting down.
TTTGCAGGACACTCGCGGACACAGCCGTAGCATACGCGACAGCGTTCTCGCATAGTTCTGACAAGTTGCATTGGCTCGGGCCTTTTTGATAATACGTAGTTTTGCGAAAGGGACTTTTAATTTATGCGTAGTTCTTGGCAAGGGGCTTTTTCTGAATCCGTATTTTACCCGAAAAAGATCGGACTTGCATCTTTCTTTACCGGTAGGTAGAATACCGTATGGTCGGTAGGTTAAGCTTGGCAGAGAATCCGAGCATACTGCGATTAGCCGGATGGGGCCAGGCGAGGAAAATTGAATCGCAAGCGCTGCTGAGCGGAGCCGGGTTTTTCGCACTCTCGGGGAAATAGTGGACAATCCCCGGGCGTGTGAAGGGCGGCTGAGGCGGCGCATCAAGGGTCTTGAAGCGTGGCGGTAGGGCTGCGCACATGGTCCCGGGGCCAGGGTTGAGCCCGGGGAGAGCAGGCCAGGGCGTCATGAGCAATACTGGAGGCTTGGAAGCATGGCAGAGAATCAAGGGAGTGTGATTCGCCAGATTGTGGATCAATTTGGCAAGGACCGGACCCGATTGATGGACGTGGTTCGGGCGGTCCAGGGGAAGCTGGGTTGCCTGTCCGAAGACAGCATCGGACAGATCGCGGACGCGCTGGGCATCCATCGCGTGGAGGTTCGCGATATGGTCAGCTTCTATGCGTTCTTGTCGCGAAAGCCGCAGGGCAAGACGGTGATCCGCCTGTGCAATGCGGTGGTGGAGCGCATGAAGGGGGCGGATCAGGTGGGGGAGGCGTTCAAGAAGGCCTTGGGGATAGGGTTTGGCGAGACGAGCGCGGACGGCGCGGTGACGCTGGAGCATACTGCGTGCATCGGCTTGTCGGACCAGGCCCCCAGCGCGTTGGTGAACGGTGTACCCATCACGAATCTTTGCCCGGAAGACGTGCCGATGATTGTGACGGCGCTTCGGAAGGGGGAGGATCTGCTCAATCTTCCGCAGGCGGAAGTGGACTTGAACGTGCGCAAGCCCGGCAGCGTGATCTTCGCTCCGATGGAACGGGGCGCTGCGTTGCGGAAAGCCATCAGCCTTCCGCCGGAGGGCGTTATCAGCGAAATCAACAAGGCGCGTCTGCGCGGCCGGGGCGGCGCGGGTTTCCCGACGGCGATGAAGTGGGATTTCTGCCGGAAGGCGCAGGGCGAAGCCCATTACCTCGTGTG
>CAILVY010000174.1 GCA_903837785.1 Candidatus Hydrogenedentota bacterium | reverse complement strand
GCGAGCGATTCGCGGCAGCCCAGCAGCGTGACGTCGCTGATCTTCACGTTCGGGGCGGCCTTCGTGCCCAGCGACGTGACCCGGAACGCCTTCTCCGGCCAATCCATCACGATGGCGTACAGCGTCTTGCCCTTGGCCGTGAAACGGATGTCTTTCGCGGTGAGTGGCGCCTCCTTGTGGTCCGAGAACGAGCCTGACTTGACCTTCGTCGGTCCTTCGCCCGGCGTCGTCCACGGCCGCGTGCCATAGATGGCCTCGCCGTTCACGCCGAGCCATTGGCCAATGTTGCGCAGGATGTCCTGCGCTTCCTGCGGGATGGTCCCGTCCGATTTGGGCCCGATATTCAGGAGAAGGCAGCCGTTCTTGCTCACGATGTCCGCCAGCTCATGGACGAGCGAAGTCGCGGAACGAAAGCGGTCGTTCTCGATATAGCCCCACGACCGGATGCTGATCGACGTGTCCGTCTGCCAGTAGTGCGCCTGCGTCGTGTCGAGCTTGCCGCGCTCGATGTCCAGCACCGCCGCCTCCACCGGGAACGATTTGTTCTTGAAGTTGATGGCGACGCCCTTGTTCCACTCGAGGCCGCGGTTGTAGTAGTGCGCGGCAAATCGCTGCAGGTACGGCGCGAATTCCGGCTGCTCGATCCACCAGTCGAACCAGAAAACCTGCGGCTGATACTTGTCCACGAGTTCGGTGCACCGCGCCAGCCAATTGTCGAGAAAGGCCGGATCGGGGTGCGACGCCTTCTCCGGCTGCGCCGGGCCGTACAGCGCGTCCCACTGCCCCCCGCGCACGTCCGAATCGAAGTCCCTGCCGCGATCGAAGAACCACCAGTGTTCCGCCCGGTGCGAGGACACCCCGAGCACGAGCCCCTCGTCGCGCACCGCTTGGGCAAGCTCGCCCACAATGTCCCGTTTCGGCCCCATCTTGGCCGCGTTATAGTCGGAAAGCCCGCTGTCGTACATCTGGAAGCCGTCGTGGTGCTCCGCCACCGGCACCACGTACTTCGCGCCGGACGCCTTGAAAAGCGCCGCCCATTCCTTCGCGTTGAATTTCTCCGCCTTGAACTGCGGAATGAACTCCTTGTAGCCGAACTGCGCCTGCGGCCCGTAGGTCGCAATATGATGCTTGAACTCCTTCGATCCCTCGCAATACATGTTGCGCGGGTACCACTCGTTGCCGAAGGCCGGCACCGAATACACGCCCCAATGGATGAAGATTCCGAACTTCGCATCGAGGTACCAGTCGGGCACCGCGTAATGCTTCAACGAATCCCAGTTCGGCTCGAACCTGGGCCGCTCGCCGGACTGCCCGAACGCAGCCCGGGCACCGCCCAGCAGCGCCACGGCAAAAACCAGCAACAGGATGCATCCGCACCAGAAGTCTTTCCGCATGTCGCTTCCCTTTCCCGTCCGTGCATCATGGGAACGCCGGGTCCGCCTCACGCAGTGGGCGCCCTGCATGCCCCTCTCGGGCGGCGATTATACCCGCGCCCGTACTTGCCCGGGTAGCATCAGGTGCAGCGCGCGCCGGAAGGCAGCGGTCCCCTTACTTGCGTGGTCCAAGTCCGTTGCGTTTGAAGGCAGCCAGGGCGAGCAGGCTCAATCCGCTCAGCAGTAGGTCACCCAGGTTGTAGCGGATGCCGTCCCACTCAAAGGAAGCCTTGCCGGATTGACACCCGCCGGGCTCCTCCTCGCCTTCACCCTCCGGCTCCCCTTCCACCTCGCCTTCCACCTCGCCTTCCACCTCGCCTTCCACCTCGCCTTCCACCTCGCCTTCCACCTCGCCTTCCACCTCGCCTTCCACTTCCCCCTCGACCTCGCCTTCCACCTCACCTTCGACCTCGCCTTCCGCTTCCCCCTCGACCTCGCCCTCAACTTCGCCCTCGCCTTCGCCTTCCGCGGCCGGCGGCTCTATGCTCGTGTAGCCGATGTCAATCAGGCCGCCCAGATCCACGGGCTTCCAGGTGCGGCGCATGACGCCGACGGAGACCGAACTCTCCATTACCGCCCCGCCGATGATCTTCCCGGTATCCCAATGGCTCATGCTGCTGCCCTGCCGCCACGTCGTCGGGGCGTAGAGGCCCGGCGCAATATTCTGGCCGTAGAGGCTCTTGGCCTCCGTGCCGCCCCACGCCACGCTCTGGCTCGTGAGATCCGAGATCACCCCCTGGAAGATGGGCGGCGATCCCGCGAAAAGCGGAAACATCCCCGTGCGCCGCCGCACGCGTTGATCCATCACGGTGTACACGTTGGCACTCACCGCGCTCTGGCCCGTGCTTGCGCACAGCGACACAAACCCTAGGCCGTGCGTCATTTCGTGGAGCAGGATCGTCATGAAGTCCGCCTGCGAGAAACTGGGCGCGTTCGTGCTGAGATTCCAGTTGATCGCGAAATTGACGGACACGTGGATTTCCTCGTAGCCGGGAAAAGGCTTCGCGCCCGTCCGCAGGCGTTCCAATGTGGACCCCATCTGAAAGCCCGGGTCGCTCGTATACCACGTGCCGGCCGAGGCGGCCGCCGAACCGGAGACCGTATTGTAGAACGACTCGTCCACGAGGACATCAATGGTTCCGGTTTCGTTTATCGTGTTCGCCACGTAGGTCAGCACGTCCTTCAGGCGGTTCTGGGCGTTCGGCCCGGTGGCCGCGGCATTGTCGAAGCCGAATGCGGCGCGCGTATCCCGCCAGTCCTGATAATAGAGGTTGAACGTGAGGCCGTTCGCCGCGACCTGGTCATCGGGAATGTCCGAGGGCAGTTCCTTGCTGAAATCCGAATCGCCGTACTCAACCGTCCCGGTATCGGGGCTATAGCTGAAGATCGGCGCGCCCAACGCCATGCCGGCGCTGGCCAGGAACACGGAAACAAACGCGGCCCGCGCAGACCATACGCGGGAACGGGAAACACGGAACGCACACGCCATAAACCGCTTTACCTTGCTCTGTTCAATAGGGCCACCCGGACCCGATGGTCCGCCTGCATCAGCATCCACCCCCTAATTGTATGCTGATGCGCCGATTTTCGCCAGTGCGCACGATAGCAGGATAAGGCGCAGGAGTCCGGCGGGCTCAGTCTTGGGCCGTTTTCGGAAGTGCGCACCCGATGCGGCAGGCCACTTTGCCCTGAAGTTTCTTGGCCGGCAGCGGGCGATCGAGCAGGGAGCGGAGCGTCCATCCACTCAGCGTCGTGACGATGGCCTCCTGCAGCCGGAACATGGCCTCGTGAAAACCGCAGACCTCCGCGAGATTGTCATAGGGCGTGCAGTAATCCCCGAGAATCTTCCCCTGACACGCCTCCACGATGTCCAGGAGCCGAATCGCCTCCGGTGGGCGCGCCAGCGTGACGCCGCCCTTGATGCCGCGATGCGCCTGGAGAACGTTCGCTTTCACGAGTTGCGTGTTGATCTTTCCGAGATAGCTGGGCGATGCGCCCAACTGCTCCGCGATCTCCACGGGCGACACCGGCCCCGCGCCATCGCGCTGCGCGATGTAGACCAGGGCCTGAATGGCGTTGATCGACGTCTTGGTCAACATGAGGCGATGCTCTCCTACGCGATACCAAAGACAGTGTACACTATGGCAGCGCGGACAGTGTAGAAAGGAAAACGGGCCGCTCCGGTCATCCGTGTGCCGAAGCGGCCCGTGCATCTGGAAAGCCCCTTATGCGGCGCCGACGAGCGCGGCCACGTCCGCTTTCCCGTCCTGCCCGATGCCGCCCAGGTCAAACTTCTCCTGGAGCACCGCCAGCACGTTCGGCGTCACGAAGGCCGGCAGCGCCGGGCCCAGGCGGATCCCCTTGACGCCCAGGTGCAGCAGCGTCAGGAGCACCGCCACCGCCTTCTGCTCGAACCAGCTGATCACGAGCGTCAGCGGCAGATCGTTCACCCCGCACTGGAAGGCGTTCGCCAGGGCCAAGGCCACCTGGATCGCGCCGTACGAGTCGTTGCACTGGCCCATGTCGAGCAGCCGCGGCAGGCCCGCCACGGTGCCATAGTCATGATTCCGGATCCGGTACTTGCCGCAGCCCAGCGTCAGGATAACCGTGTCCTGCGGGGCGTTTTGCGCGTAGTCCGCGAAATAGTTCCGGCCCGGCTCCGCGCCGTCGCAGCCGCCGATCAGGAAGAAGCGCTTGATTTCGCCCGACTTCACCGCCGCCACCACCTTGTCCGCCAAACCGAGGATCTGCGAGTAATGGAACCCAATCAGCGACTTCTTCGTCTCCGTCGGCGTCAGCGGGCCAATCTCTTTCGCACACGCAATCACCGCCGAAAAGTCGCGGGTCGTGATGCGCGTGGCGCCCGGCACCGCCGTGGTGCGCGTCGTGAACAGTCGGTTCAGGTAGGACGTGTTCGCGGGCGGGATCAGTACGCAGTTTGTCGTCGCCACGATCGGGCCGCCAAAGGCCTCAAACTCGCGCTTCTGCAATTGCCACGCACCGCCAAAATGCCCGGCCAGGTGCTTGAACTTCTTCAGCCCGGGGTACGACAGCGCGGGAAGCATCTCGCCGTGCGTGTAAACCTTGATCCCCGTACCCTCGGTCTGTTCCAGAATGTCGAGGAGATCCAGCAGGTCATGGCCGGTCACGAGAATCCCCGGACCCTCCTGGATGCCCTCGGTCACCTCCGTGGGTTCCGGCGTGCCAAACAGCTCAACGTGGCCGTCATTCAACAGTTGCATCGTTTTCAGGTTCATGCGCCCGCACTCGAGCACCATGCCCAGCAGCGTCTCCATGTCGAAGTTCACGTTCGTCATCGTCGCAAAAAGCGCCTCCTCCGTGAACGCCTCCACCTCCGCGTCCGTCTTCCCCAGGCGCCGCGCGTGCGCCTTGTACGCCGCCATCCCCTTCAATCCGTAGAGCAGGATCTTCTGGAGGGATTCAATGTCCGGGCTCTTCCCGCACACCCCAAAGTTCGTGCATCCCTGTCCACCGCTCGTCTGCTCGCATTGATCACAGTACATTTTCATGGGCAACCATCCTTCCTGCTCGTAAACCTGACCCCGCACCGGCTCCGGGCCCTGCGCCCGCCTCCTTGCGGATAACACGGATAGTATATATCTGAATATCCGCCCTGTCAAGTACTTTTTTTGCGGGCACCGGAAGCGCCCGGAGACTTGACACGGACCCCCCGGGGGTGTATACTCATACTTGGTATGTGTATCGGAGGGAGCAACGCCATGACCCACAACGACCCCAGCCCGAAACAACTCCTGGACCGCATCAGCCGCATCGAGGGACAGGTGCGCGGCATTCGCGGCATGATTGAGGATCGCCGGGGCTGCCACGACATTATCAAGCAGGTGGCGGCCACGGCGGGCGCCCTGCGGGCGCTGGGGCTGGTCATCATGGAGCATCATCTCCATGAATGCGTCGATGACACCGTGACGGGGAAACTGTCCCGCGAGGAACTTGTTAAACAGCTGGTGGACATTTTCAATCGGGTGAGCACCTGATTGGGGCGAGTATTCTGCGGAAAGAGCATCAAGGGTTGAATGCATGCTTTTTTTTCGGGGGCATGTCATTTCACGGAACGAAGGAGAAGAGCGATGTCGAAACGTGTGGTAATCGTGGGCGGAGTGGCAGGCGGCATGAGCTGCGCGGCGCGGCTGAAGCGTCTGGACGACTCCCTGGACGTGGCCGTGTTCGAGAAGGGCGGCGACGTTTCGTTCGCGAATTGCGGGATGCCGTATTTTCTGGGCGGCGCGATCAAGGAGCGCGGCACGCTGCTGATGCAGACGGTGAAGGGCTTGCAGAACCGCTACGGCATTGACGTGCGGGTGCGCCACGAGGTCACCCGGATCGACCGCGCAAACAAGGCCGTCGAAGTGAAGGACCTCGAGACGGGGCACGTGTTCAAGCATGCCTACGACAAGCTGGTGCTCTCGCCGGGCGCCGCGCCGATTCGCCCGCCGATTCCGGGCGCGGACGGGCCGAATGTCTTTGTGCTGAACGATCTCGCGGACATGGACGCGATTGCCGCGGCGATGCCCGGCGCGAAACACGTCTGTGTGGTGGGCGCCGGCTTCATCGGCCTGGAACTCGTGGAGAATTTCCGCAGCCGGGACATCGAGGTCTCGCTCGTCGAGATGCTGGACCACGTCATGCCGCGCATGGATCCCGAGATGACCCAGCCGCTCCTGCAGGAACTGCGCCTGAACGGGGTTCAGGTGCATCTCGAGGAGACTGCGGACGCCATCGAAGACGGAAAAGTCCGGCTCAAGAGCGGCAAGACGATTCCGAGCGATTTCGTCTGCCTGTGCGTGGGCGTGCGGCCCACCTCGAAGCTGGCGCAGGACGCCGGACTGGACTGTGCGGCACGGGGGCACATCAAGGTCAACGAACACATGCAGACGAGCGACCCGGACATCTATGCCGTCGGCGACGCCGTCGAGACGACTGATTTCGTCACCGGCCTGCCGGCTGCGGTGCCGCTCGCCGGACCGGCCAACCGGCAGGGCCGCATCGCCGCGGATCACCTGTGCGGGCGCGACTCGGCCTATCGCGGGAGCCAGGGCACCGGCATCGTCAAGGTCTTCAACCTCGCCGCGGCGCAAACCGGGCTGACGGAACAGCAACTGCTCGCCTCCGACATCGAGTATCACCGCATCTATGTCCACCCCATGCAGCATCCCCGGTATTATCCCGGGGCAAAGCCGGTAAGCATCAAGCTGCTCTTCGCCCCCGACGGCCTTATCCTCGGCGCCCAGGTGGTCGGGCCCGAGAGTGTCGAGTCCCTGATTAACGTCCTGGCCACCGCCCAGCGCGCCGGCCAGACCGTAGAAGACCTCGAGCACCTGGAATTGGCCTACGCGCCCCAATGGGGCGGGGCCAAGCACCCCATCAACATGGCGGGCTTCGTGGCGAACAACCTGTTACGCGGCGACATCGCCACGGTGAATCCCGACGAGTACCCGAACGACATCCTCTGGCTCGACGTCCGGGAGGCGGCGGAGGCCGAGGCGGGCAAGATCCCCGGTTCGATGCTGATTTCCGTGGATCAACTCCGCACGCGCCACGGCGAGCTTCCGAAAAACCGGGAACTCGGCGTGTATTGCGCGGTGGGGCTTCGCGGCTACATCGCCAGCCGCTTCCTGATGCAGCAGGGATTCAAGGTCTTCAACCTCAACGGCGGGTTCCGTTCCTGGTCGATGCACCAGGGCAGCGGCGCCGCACACCCGGCACCCGGCGGTGGCGGCGGTCACGGGCATAAGAGCACGCCGGTGACGCATCCCCCCGCCCTGGCCCTGACGCTCGACGTCTGCGGCCTGCAGTGTCCCGGCCCGCTGGCGAGGGTCAAAGAGGCCATGGCGACGATGGCCACGGGCGACACACTCGAAGTCGTCGCCACGGACCCCGGTTTCGTGGCGGACATTCCGGCGTGGTGCCACAGCACCGGCCACCACCTGCTCGACGTGACGCCGCAAGCCGGAAAGTACGTGGCGCGCATCACGAAGAGCGGCGCGCGGCCGGCATCAAAATCACACGCGCCCGCAAGGCACGGCAGCACGCTCGTATGCTTCTCGAACGACCTCGACCGCGTCATGGCCACCTTCGTCATTGCGAATGCCTCGGCGGCCATGGGCAATGAAGTCACGGTCTTCTTCACGTTCTGGGGGCTGAATGTCCTGCGCAAGGAACAGCCGCCCGCCGTGAAGAAGGGATTCCTCGACCGCATGTTCGGAATGATGATGCCGCGCGGCCCGAAGCGCCTCACCCTCTCGAAACTCAACATGCTCGGCATGGGCACGCGCATGATGAAGCACGTCATGCAGTCCAAGCAGGTCATGTCCCTGCCCGAATTGATTCAGTCCGCGCGGGATGCCGGCGTGAAACTCGTGGCCTGCTCGATGTCAATGGACGTCATGGGCATCGCGCGCGAGGAATTGATCGACGGCGTCGAAGTGGCCGGCGCAGGCTATTATCTCTCGAAAGCTGAAGAAGGCGCCGTAAACCTGTTCATCTGAGACTTACTTACGACGCATGGCGCAAGCCCGCGGCGTGGCAGAACCCGCGATGCCCTGTGCTATACTTGGGCAAACAGTTCAGGGAGATCGGACGATGATCAAAGACCGCATGGTTCGGGTGAAGGTCAAGAAGTACTTCAAAGAGCAACGGCCGATGTGCTACGTGGGCAAGGTGACCGCCTTCTCCGAGAATTGGGTCGTGCTCGATGCAAAGGGCATCATGCTCTCCCGGCTCCAGACCAACGGCGTCCAGATCGACACCAAGAGCAACGCGGTGATGATCCCACGCGAAAGCATCGACAATATCCGCGTGCTGCCGGACAACTACGATCTGAACAAGATCCAGGTCACGACCGAAGGCCAACAGCTTCGGCTCGTGGTGGACGGGCCGCGCGACGTCTTCCTCGGCGAATTGGGCGAGGGCTGAGCGCACCCGCCGGTATCAGCGTTGCTCCGCGCCGTGCAACTGGAAGCGCTCGCCGTCCCAGACGACGTGGGTGCGGTGCTGGAGCCAGTCGCCGCTGTTGATGTAGACACCTTTGCCGCGCGGGGTGTCATACTCCTCAAGGGTGGGCGCGTGGGCATGCCCGCAGAGGACCACATCCGCCTCGCCCCGCTCCAGCACGCCGCGCGCAAAGGCGCGCAGGGCCTTGGCCTCGGAGCCCGTTGCGGTATCCTCGGTCCGGGTGAGGGTGCGGCTGCTGTGGCTGACGACGCGCGCCAGGCCCATGGCCAGGTCCGGATGCAGGCAGCGGAAGAGGGCGATCACCAGCCGGTTGCGGGCAATGCGCTTGTACACGCGATACGGATAATCGCGCTGGTTGAGGCCATCGCCGTGGGCGAGCAGGGCCTTCTTCCCGTCAAAGAGGAGTTCGGCGCCGTCCTGATGGATCTGGAAGCCGAGTTGCTCCCGCAGAAAGCGTCCCGCCCAGAAATCATGGTTGCCGCAGACAAGATGCAGCTCCACGCCCGCCTCGTGAAGCTCGGCAAAAACGCGCAGAACCTCGAAGTGCCCCGAGAAGAGGACATGGCGGTATTCGAACCAGAAGTCGAAAAGGTCGCCCAGGCAAATGACGCGGTCGAATTCCTCGGGCCGAATCCCGCGCAGAAAACGCACAAAATCACGCTGATGCGGCAGGCCCGCTTCCGTGACCTTGAGATGCACGTCGGAGAAAATGAGCGTCTTCTTCACAGCGGACCGAACTTGCTCAGGGGCCAGAATCGGAAGACGGCCTTTCCGACGATCTGCCGATCGTCGACCGCCCGGAAGTTGCGGCTGTCCTTGCTGACGCTCCGGTGATCCCCCAGCACATAGTACTCGCCGGGACGCAGGTCAATCTCGTCGACGTCGTGCGACTGCCGCTCGGCGGGGACCAGATAACTGTCGTCGACCCGGTGGTTGTTCACATAGACCGCGCCCTTGTCGAACTTCACGTGTACTTCGGCCCCGGACCCGGAAGTGGCGCTCGCGCCGGCGACGTTGCCGCGCGCACGGGCCGGGCCTTGCGCGATGACCCGTTTGACGTAGCGCTTGTTCGCTTCCTCGGTGCTCTCGAAGACGACTATGTCGCCTTCCTTTATCGCCTGCCACTGATGCAGAAACGGCAAGCGCGTCAGTTCATGGGGAAGCTTGAAGACCAGGATGCGTTCGCGATCCTGCAGCGTGGGAATCATCGACGGGCCTTCCACTTCGAAGCCTTCGATGATGAACGTTTTCATCGTCCAAAAGAGCACCAGGAACAGGACCACCATCTTGACGAGTTCGATGACCTCGCGTTTGGCGTCCTGCTTCGGGGAGTTCTCCGCTGGTGCCGCTGGGGAATTTGGCTCGGTGTCCACGGGGCCGCTTTCAGGCTAAGTGCTGCTATATACGAAATTTACCATGCTTCAGGCAGTCGCGCAAGTCTGACACAGTGCGGATGACCCCGTCAACTTCGATGGAGTAGGCCCCCACATCGAGGAGTTCGTGGGCGTCGCTTGCGGTCACGGACCGAAGGCCCAGATTCGCCGCCAACCGCTGCGCCAGCCGCTGTTCGTGCGACTTCAGGTTCATGCTGGCCACTTCGATGCCGTCCAGCGCAAGATCCCGGATCGTCAGGTCAAAGCCCAGGCCCGCACGCGTCGGATGCGCGGCAACGCAGACCCCGCCCCGCCGGTGCACCTCGTCCACCACGGCCTTCGGCGCCTGGAAGGGCTCGAAGTCGTTAACCTCTTGCGCATCAAGGCCATAGACCAGGATGTCACCCCGGGCGGAGGTGTATTCGAAACCGGCCAGCAGCACAAAACCGGGGCACCCCGACTCCTCCACCAATGCGTGCAGCTCCTCCACGGGCCACTGATAGTGGTGCTCTGTGATGACGAGCCCGTCGAGTCCCTTGGCAATGGCCTGCGGAATCAGCTGCTTCTCATCGATAAGGCTGCACGAGGAGTGGCGCCGGGTATGGAGGTGAATGTCAAAACGCAGGCCCATGTAAAGAAACTTTCAGCGCTTCAGATCAGACCCAACCGTGCCGGAAGGGGATTCTCATGAAGCAGACGGGGCATGATGATCTCCTCGTCCTTCGAAATGACTTGGCGGCTCACAAACAGCGCGGAGGCTGGGTGTTCGTAGGCCAGTTCCTTCAAGTATTGCCACCACTCCCCGCCGGGGATGGCCCGCCCGAGCAGGCGTTCGGGAATGGTCCCGGGATCCAGCGTCTCGTTCTGGGCTTCAATCTCGCTCGCCAGCGTGTCGTTCACGCCCTCGGCCCGGTTGGCTTCGCGCTGGATCCGCTTCGACAACTGATCCACCAGCCCGCACGCGTCCCTGTAGTGGGCGGCAAAGCGCTCCCATTCCGGGTCGCACGTCCGTATCAGGGTCTCCAGGAAACTCAGCTTCTGTTCCAACGGCCGCACTTCGAGCCGGGCGGCCGCCTCCGCGTCCAGCAGTAGATAGCCGAGCGCCGTGCGGACGTGGCTCTCCGTGGACTGCAGCGCCACACAGTCCTGCGGCTGCTTGGGATACTCCGCGTGCAGCATCAGTGCCCGGGATTGATAATTGGGCACGGCCGGAAGCGGCTCGGGGAAGGCCGCATAGTCGTAATCGAGCCCCGTGGCAATGATGTACCCCCGGACCGCGCGCGGAATGTCGTTGTCCTCGAGGGCGCGATCGGCCTCGGCGAGGAATTCCTCCTGCATGCGGCGGCGTATGCGCAACAGCTCGTACGTCTGCGCCGCCGTCGTATACTTGCCCAGCCGCACCGCATTGTCCGCCAGCGGCAGCAACAGTTCCGCCGGAAGCTGCGCGGGGCCCTTCTTCTCCAGTTGCGCCTTCACATGGGCGCGCACCGCCGGCTGCTGGACCGCGGCGAGTGCGCGCTCGAAGTGCGGGTCGGCCTCGTCCTCCGGCCACAGATAACTGTACTTTTGCGACTCGATGTCCTCCGTCGAGTCGTCGCGCAGCGGCGAATAGGGCAGGAAAAGAAAGCGAAAGTTGACGATATCGCCTTCCGACACGGCATAGGCCAGGCACGCATCAATCATCTCCTGGCTCACCGGCGGTTTCTGGAATGTCTTCTTGCGCGCCATGGCTAGCGGGTCCCTTCCGCGATGAGATGCGCCGCCGTGCGGCTCCGTTCTTCCCAATCCACCAGCGGCTTCGTCACGTCGTAATACGGCAGCCGCTCATGGATCTCGTGATAGAGGCGCTGCCGGTAATGCCGCAGCACCCGGCTGGCGTGGCGTTCGTGATAGGGGTCCCAATTGCTGGCTTCGACGCATTCCGCGTCCCGGCCGGCTTCCAGCATGAGTTCTTCCATGTACGAGGACAGAAACTGACGCAATTCGGAATCGAAGGCCCGGCGCAGCGCGTCCGCCTGGCTCGATTCCCCCGATTCCGCCGTTTGACTCCACTCGGCCTCGAGTTCCATCACCCGCTTCCGGGCCGCAACGTACCGCTCGCGCCGGTCATTGTCCCGGAGGATGTAAAACGCGGCATTCAGCTGCGCCATCGTCAGCAGGTACTTGTCGCGGCGGTCTTCCGTGATCTGGGTGCGGTGAATCTCCAGCACGAGATCCTTCATCAATTTCTTGTAGTTCTTCCGCACCTCGCCCGGCTTGCAGTCCTCCGGCAGGCCCAGAATCTCAAAATAGTTCACATATCCCGTATCAACAGACATTCGCGTTACTCCACACCCGTTCATCATACGTGCCGCCGGCCCATGGGCGCAAGCCCGCGCCGCACACCGCGCGCCCGGACGCCCGGCTTTCCGGGATTTGGCCGGGATTTGGAACTTCCGCGAGCCCCCGGGTATATTTTAGGAAGGCGGTTCTGTCCACTATCGGAGGTTGCGATGAACTTCGTCGTCCGTTCACTCTTCGTCCTGGCCGTCGTGGTTCTGGGGATTGTCTCCATGTGGACCACGTACGTGAGCCTCCACGATTCGATCCTGCCGGAACCGACGCTGAACATCCCCCTCGCCGACGGGGTGGTTTGGAAATGCTCCGTGATGGCGCTGGGCATGGCCGTGGCCATCGGCATCATGCTCTTCGCCCTGAAAGTGGCGGTGATCCAGGGGCACAAACGCCTCAATCTCCTGGGCGTCATCGGCATGACGATCGTGGCCTTCATCTCCATCGCCTTCAACCTCGACGTGCTGTACCGGACGGCGGACCGCGATTTCTTCCTCCGCTATTCCAATGACCGCATGCGCTCAGTTTATGAGGAGTATCTCTCGGAGGTCACGAAGTCCCTGGGCGAAAAACGCCTAAAATCGATGCGCCAGATCGCCCGGCAGGAAGGGGAGTTGGATGCCGAGGTGAAGGGGCTGCGGAAAGCGCCCGCGGGCTACGGCGACATTGCCCGTTCGGAAGACTACAAGCTGACGCTGCTGCAGAAGACCGCCCAAGTCGAACTCGAGGCCGTGGACGCGGCCATCAAGAAGAAGGAAGAGGCGGACCTGCTCCTGAACAACGCGTCCATCGAAACCATCGACGACATTCAGAAGCTGCAGGAACAGCTCCGGGTCGTCTGCAAGGACTTGTCCGGTCCCTCGGAGATCCGGCTGCCCGAAGTCGTCCGCCTCGAGAATCCGTTGTTTGCCGTCTTCGCCAAGCTCTTCGATTGGCGCACCGTCGGATTCAAAGAGCTGTTTCTCCTGGTTATCGCCTTCCTGATGGACCTGGGCGACATTATCGGCTACACGCTGGTCCCCAACCGCAAGCGGCGCCCGCAGGAGGACGACTACTCCGAAGCCCTCTTCCCGCCGCTGCGCACCCTGCATTCCCTGCCCGAACCGGAGCCCGTGGACCCTCCCGCGCTGCTGGAAATGCCGCTGGCGCGAAAAGAGGAGCTTCGTCCGGAGGAGCCGGCCACCGGGGCCGCGTCAAACTATGGCGCAACGCCCCATCAGTTCCGCTCACAGCGCTTTCGCATCCGCCAGCGATAGGAGGGCGCGCCCGGGCCAAGCCGCTTAGAAGAAGTACCGGCGGATAAGGGCGGCGAGCATTCTGACGATTCGGCTCAGCAGGCCGCGGCTCACGGGGATGCGTCCGCTGCGGAGCGCGTCACGAAAGGCGAAGCCGTGCCGGATCACGCCCACGATGGGCACCCACTCGGGCGTGTTGACGGGCTGCGGCAGCACGTCGATGCCCACGGGCAGGCCCACCCGCGCGGGCGCCTGGAAAACCACCTCGGCGAGCGCGGCCTGGTTCTTCATCGTGGCGGTGCCGCCCGTGAGCACAAACCCGCGCACCACGTGCTTCATCAGCCCGCGCGCGTTCATGTGCTGCTTCACTTTCGCCAGCAGTTCCTTCGAGCGCTCGAACACGATCATGTCGAGTTCGCTCCGGGGCACGATATTCGGCGCGCCGCGGACCGCGCTCTTGAGCTTGATGCTCGCGTCCCGGTCGCTCTCTTCGGGCTCGCAATGTGCCTCGAGGCCCTCCTCCTTCGACGCCTCCATCTTGATCATCCGCGCGGATTGGCCGTAGAGCGCGATCAGTTCCGTGGCCTCCTCGAACGAGATCTGGAGGCCGGCGGACACGTCCCGCGTGACATGGAAGCCGCCCCAGTCAAAACACTGCGTGGCCAGGATGCGCCGTTCCCGGTAGACCGCGAGGCTCGTGGTGGATCGGCCCATGTCGAGCACCGCCACGCCCAGGTCGATGTCCTCGGGCGTCAGGCAACCGAGGCCGGCGGCCAGCGGAAGAAACACGACATCCTCGAGTTCGCGATTCTGCGATTCTATGCAGTTGAGCAGATTGTCCTCGATCAGCGAGGGGAGCAGGGCGAAGTGCACCCGGACCTTCAGGACATTGCCCCGGATGTTGAGCGGGTCGCTCACGCGGAGATCGTCCACGTACCACTCCTGCGATGTGACGGACGAAATCGGGCGCTTGCCCACGGTGAACGCATCCCTCGCGGCCGTCTCGAGCGCCTCCTCCAGATGGGCCAGTTCCACGGCCCCCTTGTCGAGCTTGACGCTGCCTTCGCGCACACAGGTCTCGACGTTTTTGCCGTTGATCCCGCAGAACAGCGCCGGAACGCGCACCCCGGCTTCTTTCTCCGCGTCGCCCAGCGCGCGCTTCAGCGCCATTTGCGCCGCGCTCATGTCCTGGATGACCCCCTGCGAGACGCAGCCGCGGCTCGGCGCGCTCCCGTGACCGATAATCTGGATCGCGCCGTCGCCCGCCCGCCGCGCAATCAGGACGCGCACTTCGCGCGACCCGAAATCGACCGCGCCCACCACTTCGCCTTTCCTGGACAAGGGTCAATCCCTCCCGCATCGCTTTCGGATTCGCAACTACGCAGCGGCCATAGCCCGCCGACTTTCAGAACAACATCCCCGTCTCGGCCGGCGCGGGCGCCGCAGCCTGGGCCGCCGCCGGCGCCGGGGATTCCGGCGTGCGCGGCGCGCCCGTGATCAGGCCGATAGTGCGCTCGATCTCCGCCGCCGACTGCCGCCGCCGGGCCAGTTCCTCCCTGGCGGCCGCAATGTCAGCCTCGCGCTCCTCGCGGTCCGCCTGGAGTGACCCGAGGTTCCGCCGCGCCAGGTCCAGACTCTCGCGCGCGGCCTGTTCCGTGTCCGCCAGCCCGTCCAGTTCCGTCTGGCAGCGGCTTTCGAGCGACACCGCCTCGTCCAATTCGGCATGGGCCGCGGCCAATCGCTGCGACTCTTCCTCGCGGCGCGCCTGCAATTCCTGAAGTTGCGCGTCGATCTGCGCAATGCGCGACTCGACCTCCGCCGCTCTCCCCCGCAACACTTCGGCGTGTTCCCGCTTCGCCTGAAACTCCGCCTCGGAATCGGCCAGGAAACGCTCGGTTTCCTCCACGCCCGTCGCCGTCCGCTCCACTTCGCGCTGGGCCGAGGCAATCGCCTTGTCAAACTCCTTGCGCCCCGCCGTCAACTCGCGCAGCCGGGCTTCTTCCCGCTCGACTTCCAGTTGCGCCATGTTCGCGGCCAGCTGCAGCGCATACAGCTTCGCATCCGCGACATTTCCCCGGATCATGGCCTCCTGCGTCGTCCGCAGCAGCGTGGCCTGTTTCGAGTCCGTTTCGGCGGCCGGCATTTCGGGGGCGGCCGGAGCGGGTTCCGGCTCCGTCCAGCTCGCGCGCGGCGGGGCAGGCGCCTCCGCGGGCGCAGGAAACGCCGGCGGCTCGGCAATGGGCTCCGCCATCTCCGCGGGCAGTTCAAAAGGCACGATATTCGCCGGCATCTGTTCCGGCGCCTCGGACTCCTCGTACGTCTCCAGCAGTATCTCCGTTTCGTCCTGAGGCAGCTCCTGCGGCTCAAAATCCGCCTCGACGTCCGGGCCCGTTTCCGCATCCTCCTCCATCGTCCATGCCGCCTCGGAAACCGGCGTTTCCGGCGCATAGTCCACTTCCACCGCAGCTTCCTGCGGCGCCTCGGACTCCTCCATGTCCTCGTCGCGGATCAACGACAGGCCCGCGTGATGCAATTCCTCGATGGCCTGCGCGTAGCGCGAACGCCACTTCTGGATGACCCCGGAGCGAACATTGTCCACGATGATGTCGCCAACCATCAGGCACAGAATCTCGTAACTGTCCTGCAGGAATGGAATGCACAGGTGCGCCTTGCCCGGTTCTTCGAAACTTTGCAGGACCCGCGCCGTGTCCGTCAGCGCCTCCTGAATGCCGTCCCAGCCTTCCTGCGCGGCCAGCTCAATGCCCGAGATGAGCTGATTCATGCATTCATCCGCCCACATCGATTGCGGGGCGCCGCTGTCCGCCTTCGATACCTGCCGCTGGAATCGGCCCAGGGCCGTCAAGAGATGTTGCGTCGGGTCGCCTTTCGACATGGGTTCCGCTACGGACATGGGCGCTTCGTCTCCTCCCGGGTAGCCCAGCAACGCATTGCGCTCTTCCGCCGCCACCGCGCCGGTGGCCGTGCCGCGATCCCCGAAGATCGCCCGCGTTGCCGCTGTCCAAGGTTTCGAATGTTTACTGAATCGCACCTTTATCACCTCCGGGCGTCAATTTTAGCACACCACGAACCCGGAGGCAATATATATTGTGGTCGGAGATCGCCTGCCACTAAATATCGCGCTCCGAAAGTATGCAATCCCTCCGTCAAATAAAGTAACATTAACTGAACACGGACCTCGCGATGAACGTTCTCGTGATTGCCATAGACACCCTCCGGGCCGATCATCTCGGCTGTTACGGGTACTCCCGAAATACTTCTCCTAATATTGACGCTCTTGCCCGGCAGTCCGTGCTCTTCGAACAGCACGTCTCGCCCGCCATCCCCACCCATCCCGCCTTCACCACAATCAACACGGGACAGTTCAGTATCACGCACGGCATCGTCGCCCATGGCGGCCGCAACGACATTCCCCGAAGCGCGCCCTGGCTCCCCCTGCTGCTGCATCAGCACGGCTACACGACCTGCGCGGTGGACAACCTGAGCCAGTGGCGGCTCGACTTTCATCGTGGGTATGAGTTCTACATCGATCCGACACAGCGACGCGCCCTCTCGCTGAACGCGGACAACCGCGAGATCAACCGGCGCGTCCTGCCCTGGCTCGAGCAACACTGCAAAGAACAGTTCTTCCTCTTCGTGCATTACTGGGATCCCCACACGCCGTACATGCCGCCGCGCGCGTACCGCAGCCTCTTCTATCAAGGCGACCCGAACGACCCCTCGAAGCGCGGCCTTGAAGGCATGGAGAAACACCGGCTGGGCAAGATCTGGCGCGAGACGTGGTTCAATCAACTCGGCCCGGATATCCGCGACGCCGAGTACATCGTTTCGCTCTACGACGCGGAGATCCGCTTCTGCGACGAGGGCGTGGCGCAGCTGCTGAAGAAGATCGATGAATTGGATCTCGCGGAGGATACGCTCGTCCTCCTGCTGGCCGATCACGGCGAACTCATGTACCGGCACGGCATCTTCTTCGATCATCACGGGCTGTATGACGGCAACGTGTGCGTCCCGTTGATCGTGCGTCATCCCGGCCTGCCCGCCCGCCGCGTGAATGCGCTCAGCGCACACGTCGACATCGCCCCCACGATACTTGACTTGTGCGGCATTGAGATTCCCGCGACGATGGAAGGCCGCAGCCTGGTGCCGTGGTTGCGCGGCGAAGCAACGGGGCCGGTCCGCGGCGCCGTTGTGTGCGAGGAATGCACGTGGCAGATGAAGTGGGCCCTGCGCACGACAACGCACAAGTTCATCCTCGCGCGCGAACCCGACGCCTACGGCACGCCTATGCGCGAACTCTATGATCTGCGTAGCGACCCCGAAGAATTGAGCAACCTCGCCGAGGCACAGCCCGCGCTTGCACGCGAACTCGAAGAACAACTCGAAACCTGGATCGCCGATCAGATGGCGCGCAACGGGCTAAGCGAAGATCCGCTCGTTGCACACGGCATCACCCTCGGCAAAGATCAGGATGAATCCCCTGCCTGAACGGCAAGAAGCGCCAGCCGCGATGTCCTCGCTGTGTTCGTTGCGATCTCTGCGTTGCTTGTGGTCAAGAGCTTCCTTCTTGATTCACATGCATCGCAAAGAACGCGGAGCATAGGCGCACTTGTCCCGGGTGAAGGCCCGCAGGCCGCCTTACATGCGCGCGCGCAGAAAGCTCCCCGGAGGGCCGGCGCGAATCACGATTTCCTCGGGAAACTTCGGATCGTCCGGCGTGACATCGAAGAAGTTGTCGTGCTCGAAGCACGTCTCGATGCGATTCTGCGCGCGGTTGTTGTAGTTCATGGCCGTCGGCACGTTGTAGACGCAGTTGCCGGTGATTTCGATGAAGCCGCTGCCTTCATCGAGATAAATGCCGCCGGGGCCGTCCGGGCCGTTGTCGTGGATATGATTGTCGCGGATTATGGTTCCGGGCTGATTGCCCAGCATGTAGACGCCGCCGCCGTCGTTCCGCTTCAGCATGACGTGATGGATGTGATTCCCCTCGATGCGGTTCGCGCCGCAGGGCGTCGGGGTGAGGTAGCGATACGGGATGTTCTCATAGGCGCCGCCGCCCGCGTCTTCCTCGCCCCAGCCCCAGCCCAGCGAAATGCCGCTGTACGGCAGGTCGTAGATGAGGTTGTGCGCCATCACCGTGCCATCAACATAACCGCCGAAGATCCCCACGCTGTCTTGAAACTCCACGCCGGCGTCGTGAATCGAGCAGTTCAGGATCTGGTTGTTGCGAACGATCAGGCCCAAATACGGCGGGTGATGATCGATGCGGCGGACATCGCCCACTTGAATGCCGCTCCCGGAGATGTCGAAGAACTGGCAACTGTGCACAAGGTTGTTTCGGGAGCCCTGCTCGATGTCGAGTCCCGCGCCGCCCAGGCGCGTGAAGACGCAGCGCTCGAAGCGGCAATTCTCCGCCGTGTGCAGAACGACGTTCGCCGGGCTCTTCAGATACTCGTTGTGGAGGCTGACGAGGACGTTGTCGCGCGTGAAAAGGTTCGTGTCCTGGATGCAGCAGTTCGCCTGCGTGTCCGGGTGGCCGATGCGGTTGGGACGCAGCCACGTGGCGTCGGCAAAGGTGATCCCCTCGAAGCTCACACCGCGCGCCGGCCGGCCTTCGGTGCCGTCGACGCGCAACAGCGTCTCGAGTTGCGGCGCGACAACCTCGGCCGATTCCAGGTCCTCGCCCGGACGCGGCCGGTAGTAAATCGTGTGGGCGCCTTGATCAAAGTACCACTCGCCCGGTTCGTCCAGCAGTTCCAGCGCATTCTCCACATACGCGGGAAGCACCGCCTGAACGCCTTCTTTCCGTGACGCGAGATGGAACCACGGCTGCCGCATCTTCATCACGGCCCGGCCTTGCGCGTCGCGCGTAATCCGCTCCACCCGGCAAATCATGTGCGACCACGAGTTGTAGAAACCCAGTTCCATGCGCTCGGCATGCTGCCAGGCCGCCATGGCGCCGTCCGGAAACAGGAAGCCCGCGTCCTCATCGAAGAACGCATTCTCACCGTAACGCTCGATCCCGTCCGGACACGCGCCGCGGGCGCGGATCGCCCGGCTGCGGTTCACGTAGAGTTGCCGGAAGTCCTTCAGGTTCGCCTCCGCCTTCCAGCGTCCATTCGCATCTTCGCGCCAGCCCGTGATCAGCACGCCCCCGCTGAGCACCGGGCTTTCCCCCGCAAAGGCGCGATAGGCCGTGTTGTTGTCCTTCGCCGTGAGCGTCAGCGGCTTCTGCAGGCGGTACGTTCCCCCGCGCAGCAGGGCGGTCCCGCCGCGCTGCGCCCGGAGCAGGTTGCGGGCCTTCTCGAGTGATTTCACCGGGGCCGTTTCCGTGCCGGGGTTGTCGTCCGAACCCTCCGGCGAAACGTAGATCGCTTTCGCGGTGTTCGGCGCGGGCAGCGCCGTCAACGGCGGATAGGCCAGGTGCAGTTCGATCCGGTTCACGGAAACCGCCTGCGCATGATGGCAGGCCAGCTCGATCTGATTCTCTCCCGGCTGCAGCAATTCGAGCGGCACATCCAGTTCCGTGTCGAGCGGACGCCCGTTGAATTTCACGTTCACGTACTGCTGCGGCTCGAGAATGAGCGTGGCCGTGTACGGCGCTTGCCCCTTGCTCAAGGCGAGTTTCGGCACGGCAAAGCTCAGCGTCGCGGTCCCATTCGCCGGGACTTCCACGGGAAGCTGCGGCGGCAGATCAATGCCCGCCACGCGGTGGCTCTGGCCGATCAGGGGAAAAGTCAGGCGCTTGCCGCGCAGGAGCGAGATGTCCCGCAGGGGCGGCACCCAGGACCAGAACGGATGCGGCATTGTCTCGCGCCAGCAGGGAAAATTGAAGAGATAGATTCCGTCCGCGCCGCTGTCGTAAAGGCCGAACGCGGCGGATCGCAGGGTTTCCTCGCTGTGCGGGCCGCCATTGAAGCCGAACTCAATCCCCCCGTAGACCGGAATGGGATGCTCCGCCAGCGCCTGCTTCATCTCACGCAGCGGCATCGAGAAGTCCGACGATAGGAAGGGCGCCGCCGTCACGAAATCGATCAGGTGCTGGCGGTTCCATTCCACGATGTCCGCGCCGAGCGCATGGCACCCGGCCAGGCTGCTGGGCACCCGCACCGCAACCAGCATGGGCTTCCCCGTGGCCTGGCTGAGTTCTGTGGCCTTTGCGCGAACCTGGGCGACCACCTCCGTCAGAAAGGCGCGTTGCGCCCAGATCTCCTCGCCCTGCCCCCGAAGATGGCGCGGAAAACGCATCCAGTCCAACTCGATGCCATCGGGCTGATACGTCTCCATGAGTTCCGTGATCAGCGCGAGCGCATGCTCGCGGACCGGCGCCAAGGCATAGTCCAGGCATTGCGACATCCAGTCGGAAGGCTTCTCGCCCCGTTCCACGCGGTACTCGGGATGCTCGCGCCACAACGCGCAGAGGTCCGGTTCCTCCGGCTTGTCCACGTTGTGCACCTCGTTCATCCGGAACGTGATGAACGTCTCGAAACCACGCGTCTTGAGTTCGGCGAGAAAAGCGCCGAACGGATCCTTTCCCTCCGCAACCAGCGCGGGCAGCGCGCCGCGCGTCGACAGCGCCTCGTGCTTGCTGGGATACATCATCTTCTGAATCCCGTTCGGGCAAACCAGATACGTCGTCACCGCGTTGGGACACTCCGCGGCGTGGCGCTTCACCATGTCCATGCTCAGGTCATCGCGCCAGAGCAGATTCGTCCCGTCATTGTTCACAAGCAAGCGGCGAATCGGGCTGCTCTTCCGGGCCGCCGCCTCTTCCGCATACGGGTTCACCACGTGCGGAAGGCAGCAAGCCGCCGCCAAACAAAAGACCACCCAAAGCCGGTTGCGAATCATGGTTCCTCTCCTTTTCACCTGTCCAATCCACCATAGACGCGGCAACCGGCAAAATCAACCTCTGCCGGGCGCCGCACGCTGTCACCGGCGCCCCGTCCACGCGGTCCAATTGACCGGCAGAGTGATGAACCTCTAGTATGGCCGGGCGATGCATCCCGGGAGGCCGACGATGATGAAGTGGGGCACAATCTCGTTCTTGCTGATTTCCGCGGGCGCGCTTGCGGCGCCCTTAAACGTCTGCCTCGTGTCCGGCTCTTTCGAATACGATTCCGACACGTCGCTCGCCGGCTTCAAGGACTATCTCGAATCCGGCTATGACGCGCAGTGCACCCTGCTGCGCGCCACGGACATGAACACCCTGCCCGGACTCGAAGCCCTGGATCTCTGCGACGTGGCGTTCTTCTTCACCCGCCGCCTGACGATCGAGGGCGGCGATCTCGAACGCGTGAAACGCTATTGCACCTCGGGCAAGCCCATCGTTGCCGTGCGTACCGCCAGCCACGGGTTTCAGCACTGGCTCGAATTCGACAAGGCCATCCTCGGCGGCAATTATCACGGCCATCTCGACGAAGGCCCTACGACCGCCGTTGAAGTGGTGCGCGATCAGAAGAGCCATCCCATCCTGGAAGGCGTCGGGCTCCTGCGCTCCCGCTACAGCCTGTATCGAACCAGCAGACTCGCCGAGGACACGCACGTCCTGCTCCTGGGGAGCACCCCGCAAACCAGGAACGCCCAGCCGCTCGCGTGGACGCGCGAAGTGAATGGTGGACGCGTCTTCTACACGTCCCTGGGCGGCGTGGGAGACTTCGAAGGCGCGAGTTTCCGGCGGATGATGGTCAACGCCCTGTTCTGGACCGCGCGCCGTCCGCCCGCGCCCAAGCCGCTGCCCGAAATCCTGCCCCGCGTCCCCCGCGACGGCGTCATGACTTTTCCCGTGCGCACCCGCGTTCAAAGCACGCGCGACAACGACCTCTGGGAAGAGGACACGGAAACCGTGACACTCCCCGTGGCCGAAACGGCCCTTCTCATTTGTGACATGTGGGACAAGCACTGGTGCGACTTCGCCTCCGAACGCGTGGCGCTGCTGGCGCCGCAGATCGACAAGCTGGTTGCGGCCGCGCGCACGGCCGGAGTGCTCATCGTCCACGCGCCCTCGGAAACGCTCGGTTTCTATGAAGATTCCGTCCCGCGACGGCGCATCCTGCTGGCGCCGAAAGTCACCCCGCCCGATCCAAGGAAGATCGCCGAGCCGAAGATACTGCCCATCAACGATTCGGACGGCGGGTGTCCCGGACCGGAAAAAGACTACCTTGCCTGGACGCGCCAGCACGCGGCCATCAGAATCGCCGAGGAAGACGTCATTTCGGATGACGGCCGGGAGATCTACAGCTTCCTCCGCCAAGCCGGGATCACGAACATCCTCTACACCGGCGTGCACACGAACATGTGCGTCCTCGGCCGCTCCTTCGGCATCCGGCAGATGTCCCGGTGGGGCATGAAGTGTTTCCTCCTGCGCGACCTGACGGATACAATGTACAACCCGGCCATGCCGCCGGAAGTGCCGCACGACCAGGGCACGGAACTCGTCGTCCAGCACATCGAGAAGTACTGGTGCCCGTCGCTGCTTTCCGCGGACCTGTCGAAGGGCCTGCCCCGCCGCTGAGACGCGCCAACAGCTCTTCCCGCCATGCCGGTAGGCCGCCTCGTCTCGAGGCGGCCAGACTGTCCCTTCGCTAACTCGATAGCAACCACAAGCTCCCGCCCCGGCCCACCCGTCATCGCGAGGCGCGAGCGCAGCGAGCAACGAAACAATCCCCCGGAGTTCGGATGATCTCCAGGGGATGCCTTCAACGCTCGAACGCCTTTTCCGCCGTGGCGACGAGAACGCTGCCGCTACACATGGACCTCCTCGCCGATGCCCGGCGAAGGCGGCAGCGGGGGGACCGGCGGCAGCGGCGGCGGCGCCGGCCGTCCCTTCTTCGCAGGCTGCACGAAGACCTCGTCCCAGTTGATGTGCGCGGTAACCTTCATCAGCACGGCAAGCGTCACCACGGATCCGATGGCAACCGTCAACCCGGTGATCCCTTCGAGAAAGAAGCTGTAGGAAAAAAGAACCAGGAAGAAGATCTGTCCCGCCGCCGCGAGTTTCCACGGCAGGCCGCCGCGCAGCGCCGCGCTGAGGTAGCTCGTAACCAGAACGACAGAGACCGCCGAGGAGATGGCGAACGCGAGGTGGATGTTGACGATCCCGGCCATGTAGGCGAGCAGCAGATGGAAAGCGAAGAAGCCCGCGGCCACGAAGAGGTAATGCATGGGGTGGATGTTCACTTTGTACAGGATGTTGATCGTCGCAACCAGCACGAAGAAGAAGAGCAGGCAGACAGGCGCAAAGTACGTGATGCGCGAGGTCAGCGGCCCCGGGTTCAGCCGTTCGGGTATCACGACGCCGATGCCTTCCTTCGTGATGAGATCCGCAGCGTGCCAGGTGAGCTTCATGCCCTCGGGCACGGCCTCGGCGCTCATGGGCGAGAGGCAGCCTTCCGGATAATCGACGTTGCGGAAGCTCGTGTTCACGGTCAGGTCGAGGTTCTGCACACGGCCCAGCTTCGCATCCATCGTGTAGCGCCACTCGCGCGTGCCCCGCGTCCGATAGGCAACCTTGAACGTGGCGCTGGCGCCGGGCGCAAGCTCGATAAGTTCTCCGGCCCCCTCATTCGTATTGATGGGACTCAGGATCTTCTTGTCGTCGATGAACATGGCGAACGCGTCGTACGTGGCGCCCTTGGCCGGGAAGTTGAATCGGATCCGGACCTTCTGGGCCGCGGCCTCTTCATTCGTCACGGTGTAGGCGCCCTCGAAGCCGCAGGTGTAGGTCGGATACCAGATGAGCCCCTTCTTGCGATAGTCCGCGTGCAGGTCAACCGTGACCGTGTTCTTCACGGGCATGATCCCGCGCCCGCGGTCCGTGCCCGGAATGTCCGCAGAGAACGAGGGCGACTCCTGCCGGAGCGGCGTACCCCACAACGCCTCAACCTCCGTCCCGAGCCGTCCGTGGGATTCAATGGAGCGTTGTGCGGTGGTGCGCCCGAGAACGTACCAGCCTGCGCAGGCAGCCAGGAAGATAATCGCGATAGCGGCAATTCTGTTCGTGCTCATGGGGTGACTCCTTTATTGCCCGGCCGTGGTTTTCATGGGCTCTTTGTACGTGGCTTTGATCTGCATTCCCTCGCCCTTGTAGAAAGCGCGCGAGAAGAAGTGGGCCTTGCCGATGAACTCGGCCGGCGCTTTCCAGTCCTGGCCGGTGGCGGGGCTAAGCGGACCCTCAAGGCCAATCAACTCGACCCGGGCCGGCAGCGCGAGGCCGACGCGAAGCTCACGGGACGGCAGGCCGCTCTCCGGCACGAGAACCTCGAGCGTCCCCTGCAAACCGAGCTTCTCCCCGCGCTTCAGGAAAGCGAGTTCCACGTGGGAAACTTGGCCGCCGTCCAGCGGAACCATCCAGACGCCCTCTTCACCCGCAAAAACCGTCTTCTTCACGCCGTTCACTGTAAGCGACCAGATCTCGGCCTCGGGCGCCGCCTTCAGCCGGATGCGCGGCCCGAGTTCGGGCGGCACGTCCATGCTGAGCACCGACAGCACATTGCCGGTCTCTTCAAAGGCAATGTACACACTCTGAGACTCCAGCACGGTCGCGGGCGTGCTGACCGTCTGGAACCGCTTTACGCCAAGGGTGATCGGCGTGTTCACGGCGACCTTCATGTACGTGGAGTTCTTCCCCGCGTCTTTCCGGAGCGCCTCGCCGAGCTTCTCGGCCGGAATCTGCGAAACCAGGCCGTCGGCGCTCACGGCGATCTGGCCGTCGTCGGGTTCCTCCACGACAAAGCGCCCTTCCTGGGACCGGTTGTCCACGATGTACGGAAGCGCAAAGACGGCCTGTTCTGTCTCCGGGGGCGTCTCCAGCGCCCATTCCACCGTGAACGCCTCCTTCTGTTCCGGAGGAAGACTCAACGCGTAACGCCCGGATTCCAGCTTCTTCATCATCGAGGCGGGCAACGATGACGCAAGGAACACGGCCTGCTCGGGCACCTGCAGAAAGAGCGTGTCGGGTAGCCGCCGCATCGGCAGGAAGCTGCTGGCAATCAGGAATCGGTTCTTCTCGGCCCGGATGCGGGCAATCGTCTCGATCTCGACGGCGGAAACCGCGGCAACATCTTCCTTGTCGAGGTACTTGATGCTCAGGCAGGCCGCAGCCGGGAGATGATAGCGGCCGTTGGCGTCCGCGATGCCCGGCGTTTCCTCCAGCCGCGCCCCCGGCGGCAGAGTCAAGTCGAGCGTGTTCTGGAGCGCCTGCGGCACGCCGAAGGACAAAACCCGCAGCCGGTGCTCATCCTGCGGCGGCACAAGGAAAGCCAGGTGGATTTCGAAGGGCTGTCCGGCAGTCTCGGCCAGAAACGACAGCCGGTGCTCGGGCGGCGGGGCAATCACCGCCCCCCCCGTCACCTGCCGCACTTCCGTGAGGATCACCTCGGGACCGAGCAGGGGAATGGGCTCGGGCGTGCCCGACAGCACTTTGCCGGACAGAATCACTTCGCCTTGCGCAGCGCCTGTACCGGCGCTGAGCGTGTAACGCGCAGACTCGATACAGAAGACCTGCGGGATCTTCACTGGGGCTTCGGGAAACTTCTGAAGCTCCCGGGCCACCTGTTCCCGATACAAGGCCTTGATCTCGTCCCAGGGAACGCCAACCGCCTCTTCCGCGGGCGCCAGACTGGTTGCCGCGAGGCAGATCAGCAACAGGGCAGGCATTCTCATCATCGCACCCTCCTTTCCTTCAGGTTTCTCTTCGAACACTGCGGAAAGGATACGGGACGTCTGTGAGAAAGATTTGAAGTGGGGGAGAATTCGGGGTGAAATCAGATCCGGGGCGGCGGGGGACTCAACGGCAGAATCAGCACGGCCCGTGCGCCGCCTTCAGGACGGTTCTCGATCGCCACCCGCCCGCCGTGCAGTTCGGCCGCCTCACGCACGAAGGCCAACCCCAATCCCGAACTCTTCTTCCCCGTATCCGGCCGGGGCAGCGAGTAGAACCGATCAAACACCTTGTCCAGCGCATAGGCCGGAATGCCGGGGCCGTTGTCCAGGATCTGAACGGTGGCCGCGTTCTCCGTCTGCCGCAGCACGATCGATAGTTCGCCCATCTCCGGGCTGAAGGCCACGCCGTTCTCCAGCAGGTTCAGGAGCGCTTGGCGCAGCAGAAAGCGCTCGCCCCGGACCGACACCCGAACCGGAGCGTCGAGGGCGGCGCGCAGGCGCTTCTTCGAAAGGACCGGCCGGAGGCTTTCCAGAATCTCTGCCAGCAGGGTCCCCAGGTCCACGTCTTCCACCTCGCGCAGCGCGTTGCGGTTTTCCAGCGTCGAGAGCTGCAGCATCCGATCGATAATGTCCTGGATGCGTTCCGTTTCCGATCGCAGGTTCCGCAGGAATCGGCGCCGATCCTCCGGCGGCATCTCCTCCTCGAGCAGCTCGGCCGATCCCCGTATCGCGGAGAGCGGGCTCTTCATCTGATGCGCCAGGGCGCTGACATAGCCCTCGACGTATTGCTTGCCTTCCAGGGCCTTCCGCATCTCCTCGAAGGCCGCGCCCAAGTCGCCAATTTCGCTCCGACCGAGGCGAGGCGCCGAAACCCGTTTGCCGTCCCGAACCGCCCGCGCGTAGCGCGTCAACTTGCCGATGGGCCACGTGATCCAGAGCGACAGCGCCATCCCCACCACAACCACCACTGCACATGCGATGATACCCGCGATCACCGTGTTGATCTTGGCGTTCCGTATGAACAGGTTCACGCTGCGGGCCGGCTTGCAGACAGTGAGCACCCCCGCAATCTCCCCACGGACGAGAATCGGCGCGGCCACGTACAGGCTGGACGTGCGGGGGTCCTCCGGGTCGATGCGCGTGCTGCGCACCCCATACTTCCCTTTCAGCGTCAGGTAAACATCGTTCCAGCGCGAGTAGTCCTTGCCTTCATCCTTGCCGTGATTCGAATCGAAGATCACCCGGCCCCGGGCGTCCGTCACGTAGACCCGGAGGTCAAGCCGCGTCTTCATGATGTCGTAGATCTTCGCGGAAAACTGCCGCTTCCGCGCCTCATCGAAGGCCGCCCGCAAATCATCCGTCGGAATGGTCCCCTCCGTGGCCTGGCTCGACACGTGCGAGGCCAGCAGGATGGCCGTATCCACGATGGACTCTTCCACGGTTTCGAGATAGCGGGGGCGGACCTCGTTGGCGTTCCATCGCACCAGTTCGTAGAATCCCAGCGCCGTCAGCAGCAGGAATGCCGTGCATAACCGGACCCGAATGCTCACAGGGTGTCCCTCAGGGAGTAGCCGACGCCGCGGTGCGTCTGGATGGGCTCGAGATCCGGACGAACCTCCCGCAGCTTCGCGCGGATCGTCTTGATGTGCGTGTCCACGGTGCGGTCCATGCTCGATTCGGGCGATTCCCAGACCAGGTCCATCAGCTTCTCCCGCGAATAGACCCAGCCCGGCCGACGCAACAGCACTTCGAGCACGCGATATTCATAGCGCGAAAGCTCCAGCGGGGCGCCGAAGTACGTGATGCGCATCCGTTCCTTGTCCACCGTGAACGGCGATCCGCAAGGCGGCTCCGCCGATTCCGGCGGCGACAGCCGCCGCAGCACCGCCTTCACGCGCGCGCTCAATTCCCGCGGGCTGAAGGGTTTTGCCACATAGTCGTCTCCGCCAATCTCGAGCCCGACCACGCGGTCGATCTCCTCCGTCCGGGCGGTCAGGAAGATGAT